>JBLNBI010000268.1:0-11773 GCA_050259815.1 Actinomycetota bacterium
GGTGTTGGAGGGAATGCCGTTCTGGCCCTGGATGGAGGTAAGCCGGGTGGAGAACATGCCGCCGATCATTACCTTGAAGCTGCCCAGGAAGGGCCGATCCGGGCCGATGACTATCTGAGAGATCAGGCCCATGGCCACGCCCGCGTCGTCGCCGTTGCTGACCGTGCCGCTGGTGATGAGATTTTCCGCCAGGCCACCGCCGATGATGACCTTGAACTGGCCGGGAATATGGGTCACCGAGATGGCGATGTTGGGATAGGGTATGGGCACCACCGCCGGGCCGACGATGGTCTTGCACACGTCGGGGAAGCCGAAGTTCATGACGCCCAGGTTGGTATTGATGAACACGTTCGTCTCCCCTCAGCCCATGGAGATGCGCTCGGCATCGATCTTGATGTCCTGGTCGGCGGTCACCAGGGCCTGGCGGCCGTGGGCCCGCAGCAGTTCGCTGGCTTCGATCAGGGCGTGGCCCATGCGGGCGATCCAGTGGCTCGATTGCTGCACCAGGCTATCGACGGCGTGGGCGAAGAGGTTGCGCCCCTGGAGGGAAAGGGTGCCGGTGGCGGCGGTTACCTCCGTATCCCCCAGGGAACGCAGACGCAGCCGGCGGCGGGCGTCGAGCTGGATTTCATCCTGACGCAGGGCCACGGTATCGGCGCCGCTCACCGAGAGTTGTGCCGTGGCTTCCCGGCTGCGGACGAGGATATGGACGATGTGGGTCTCGTCGCCCACGGCCAGGGCCATCACCCGGTCGCCGGCCTGGGGCTGCAACAGGCAGGATGGGGCGCGCCGGGCGAAGCGGCCGTTGTCCAGCACGTAGCGGTCCTCGCCCAGCAGGACCTTGACCGAGGCATCGGTCCAGTGGATGGCGCGGGGAGGAGTGTCGGCCGTCGCCTCCTCGGCACTGGGGAGATCGAAGGAGACGCGGATATCGTTGCGGTCCAGGCTCATGACAGGGATTGCTCCAGATGCAGGGTGCGGGACTCGGCCGCCAGGAGGGCGGTGTCGGTGCCCAGGGCTTTGCGGCGCTTGGCGCCCCGGTAGGAAACGGGGGAAAACTGCAGGTCGTGCAGCCGGCAGTAGTCGAGGATGGTATGGCCCAGGTCCACGTTGCCGCCCCGGGCGTGGGCGAAGCGGGCGTGGCTGAGGTCGGCGCCGGCGAAGGAGACGTTGTCGTGGTGGCTCTTGTCCCAGACGCTACGGGTCAGGCGGGCACCGTCCAGCCGCACGTTGCGCAGCGTCGCTTCCTGGAACACGGCCCCTTCCAGCAGGGCGTCCCGCAGATCCACGTCCGCCAGGGTGGCGCCTAGGAACAGGGCGTTGTCGGCCCGGATGCCGGCCATGGCGGCGCCGATGAACTGGGCATTGCGGCATAGGCATTGGCTGAAGCCGGTGGCTTCCAGGCGGGCACCGCTGAAGTCGGCGCCGTCGAAATTGCAGCGGTTGAGGACGAGCCCCTTCAGGTCCTGGCCGGCAAGGCGGGCGTTCATGAACAGGGTGGTCCGGGCCTCGATGCCGGCCAGGCGGGTGTCGGCCAGATCGGTGTCGTTCAGCGCCACCTGGTCGAAAATGCTGCCGGACAGGTCGGCCCCGTCCAGCCGGGCTGCGACGGCGGCGCTGCGCAGCCAGCGGCTGCGGCGCAGCCGGGCGCTGCTCAAGACGCATTGGTTGAATACCGACAGGCGGATGTCCGCCCCATCCCAGGCCGCGTGGGACAGATCGCACTCGGACAGGGTGCATTGAAGCACCGGCTGGGCGGGCATCGCCGCTTCCACCAGGCGGCAGCGGATCAGGTTGGTGTTGGCGAAGAGGGCGCCGGACAGGTCGGCGCCGGTCAGGTCGCAATCCACCAGCACCGAGCCCGACAGGTCGCAGGCGGGGAAGCGGCTGGCCTTCAAGACGCAGGATTGGATTAGGGCACCGGCCAGGTTGAATCCGGACATATCCTGTCCCGACAGGTCGAGGTTCTGCACGGGTTGCCGGCGGGAGAGCAGGCGCTGGATTCCGGCCCGGTCGATAGTCGGCGCGGCGCTCATGCAGCCCTCCGGTTGGAATCCAGGCGTACTCCCTGCAATTGGGCATCGACGAAGCGGGCCTCGGTCAATTCCACCTGGACCAGGTTGGCGTCGGTCAGGTCTGCGTTGCTGAAGTCGGTCTTGCGGCACAGGGCGCCGAACCAGTCGGAAGCGGGCGCCCGGCATGCGGATAGGTCCGCCCCGTAGAACAGGGAAGAGGAGAGCACGGCACCGGAAAGGTCGGCGGCGGCCAGGTTGCAGCGGCCGAAGTCGCATTTGTAGGCCTGGAGCCCGGCCAGGTTGGCAGCCACGAAGCGGGCGCCGTTGAAGCCGCATTGGGCCAGGGTGGCGTTGCTCAGGTCGGCCGTGCTCCAGTCGGCCTTGCCCCCGGACTGGACCTTGTTCAGCCGGGCGCCGCACCAGCGGCTGCCGGTGAGCCTGGCGTCCAGCAGGACGCAGGTGTCCAGCTGGGCGCCGGAGAAATTGGAGTCGGTAAAGTCGGCGGCCCAGGCCACCATCATCCGGAACTCGGCCCCATAGGCTGTACAGCCCGGGAGCTTGGCCTCGGGGAGCAGGGTGCCTTCGCCCCGGGCGCCGTCCAGCCGGGCCCCGGTCAGGTCGAGGCGATGGCTGGTCATCCGGTCCAGGCGGGCACCCCGCAGGTCGGCCTCGGGCCATTGGGCATCGATGGTCAGGGCGCCGGACAGATCGGCGTCCCGGAACCCGGTGCCGGCGCCTCGGCTGCCGCTGAAGTTGGCGGCGGACAGACAGGAACCGCCGAAATCGGCCCCGTCGAGCCGGGCGCCGGCGAATACGGCCCCGGCCAGCTGGGCGCCCTTCAGGTTCGCTCCCCGCAGGTCGGCATGTTCGAGCATGGCTTCCCGCAGGTCGGCCCCGGCCAATTGGGCACCCCGCAGGTCGGCTCCGGCCAGGTCGCGGCCGGCCAGGCAGACGCCGGCACCAATCCAGGCCAGGATCTGCTGGCCGAGGCGGGCGGCGGCGGTTGCCGGCAGGGGTTCGACCGCAGGGGTGGGAGCGGCCCGGCGGGCGGCCCGCTTTTCCGCCTTGGCGGCGAGCAGGCCGCGGATGGCCTCCCGGCGATTGGCCGCCTCGTCTTCGTCCGGGGGCGGCTGGGTGGCCCAGACGTCAAGCAGCTGACGGCAATCCTCGTCGCTGTCCGCTTCGCCGCCCACCAGGTCCAGGGCCGGCTGGGCGGCCTTGTGCAGCGCCTCCTGCCAGGCCGCCTCGGCGGCCTCCAGGGCATCCCCCGCCGGGGATGGCTGATCAGCCATCAGGGCATCGAGCTGGGCCTCTTCCTCCGCCATGGACTGGCGCGCTGCCTCGGCCTGGGCCTTGGCGTCCTCGGCCAACTGCATGGCCTGGTCCATGAAGCCGCTGAGGTCGAAGTCGCCGGCGGCGATGGCGGCGGGGGAAGGCGGCACCAGGGCCGGCGGAGGCAGATCGGGGGCCGGCTGGGGGGGGAGGCCGGCTTCCTCCAACTCGGCATTGACCTCGGCAAGCAGCTCGGCCACCTGGGCCTGGCGCTCCGCGATCAGCTCGGCTTCGGCCTGCCGGCGGGCAGCGGCCAGCTGGGCGGCTTCGGCTTCGCCCAGGGCGGGGGCCAGTTCCGCTTCGTTGAAAGCGTGCAGGGCAGCCTGGGCGGGATCGGTGCGCCAGGCGAAGACCTGGGCGTAATGGGCCAGGTCCCGGGGCTGGGCCGGGTCCTCGTAGCCGACCATGACCGTCGCCACGTCGAGGGCGTCGCTGTCGGCAATCTCGACCTCCCCGTGCCAGATGGCCACGCCCAGGGGATGGGCCGGGTCTTCGCCCTCGGGGAGGAACCAGACCGTGTCCCAGGCCAGGGGCACTTCCTGGATGGCAGTCGATCCTTCCCGCTGCAGGAAGGCGCGCATGCGGGCCCGGGGCAGGGTGCCTGCGAGGGTGCCGGCGGGATGGAGGCCTTCCAGCCGGTAGCTCTCGCCGCCCTGGAAGAATCCGGCCAGCCACTGGTCCTCAGGGGCGCGGTTGAAGATGCGCCAGTCGATGTCCCGAGCCAGGCCGGGGGCATCCTCGGCCAGCCAGGCGGCGTCGTAGGTGCCGCCCCGGCCCTGGCGCGGCGTCCAGCGCAGGTCGATGGGGCCGAAGCCGGCCGGGGCCAGGCGCCGCCAGTGGCGGGTGGCCGGCAGCCCGGGGTATTCCACATTGGGCAGCAAGCCGCGGTTGGCGCCGACCAGGCCGGCCAGGACATTCCCGTTGAAGCCTCGGCCGATGAGGTTGGCGGGGTACTTGGGTCCGCCGAAGGCGCGATCGTAACCCAGGGGCATCGTGGAGAAGGGCTGGGGCCGGGTAACCCGGTACCAGGGCACGAGGCCGTAGTACCACTGGCGATCACCGACCACCCGCAGGGCCTTGTCCACACCGGCGCAGGCCAGGCGGACCGTCATTTCGGCCACGGGGTTGCGATCCGGAGCATGGGCCTGGCCGGAGAGGAGGATTTCGCCGCACCGCTTGGGCATCACCTCGTCCAGGGGCTGCTCGGCGGGCAGGTTGGCGAGCACCGCCGGCCATTGCAGGTTTTCCGTCAGGAAGCGCCCCTCGGCGGCGGCGCCGAGGCGGAAGAAGCCGTAGACCGCCAACGCCAGCCGGTTGGCCCGCCGGTAGCGGTAGGGCTTGGTGAGGACGCCGAGGGTCATGGGTTTGACGATTTTCACGGCGGCCTCAGAGGGTGATCTCGATGGTGCCGACAATGTTGATGCCGGCCATGCTCAACTTGATTTCGGCCTGGGGGGCGGCGGCCGAGATGCTGATGCCGGGGCCGTGAACGGCGATGCTGGCGCTGGCACCGACCATGCTCACCGAGGTGCTGAGGCCAACCACGGAGATTTCCGAGGTGGAGCCGATGACCTTGATGCTCTTGCTGCTGCCGACGACGGTGAGGTCGTTGGTCCGGCCGGTGATGTTCGTTCCCGCGGTGATGCCGGTCAGGGACATGCTGGTACTGGCACCGGTGAGGCTGGTGGAACCGGATACGCCGGTCAGCCCCAAGTGCCGGGAGGCGCCGACCAGGGAGGTGTTGCTGCTGACACCGGTCGCCTCCGTGCTGTTCCGCATGCCGACGGCGGATATGCTGGTCTGGCTGCCGATCAGGGACAGGTCGCTGCCGGCGCCCAGCAGGGAGAGACTGCTGCGGGTGCCGGTCAGGGACATGGTGGCGCTGGAGCCTTCCATGCTGAGCACCTTGCTGGTACCCGTGCAGGAAGTGCTGGTGTTGGAGCCCACCGCCTGGGTACTCGTGCTCTGGCCGATGGTGTGGGTGCTGGTGGATGTCCCGATGGTCGAGGTGCTGGTGCTGCTGCCGATGGAATCCGTGGACGTGGTGCTGCCGATGGTGTTGTCGCTGGTCTGGACGTTGGTGGTGGAGGTGTTCTTGACGATGTTGTGGTTGCTTACGGACTTGGCGGTGCCGGTGATCGTGGAGTTGCTGTCCGTGTTGTCGAACACCGTGGTGCTCTGGCTCATGGCGCCGTGGTGGGTGCTGTAGGTGGAGCCGTAGGATTCGGAGCGGGAGAGCAGGCCGTCCTTGCCGCTGTCGGCGGTGCTGTAGCTGTAGCCCCCGCCCTTGCTGTAGGAGGCGTCCCGGTACTGGCCCGTGTCGTAGGCCTTGGTGACGATGCCCATGGATTCGTCCAAGTCAACCGAGGACTTCCAGCCGTAGCGGATGCTCTTCCCGTCGCCGTAATGGGTGTTGTAGTTGCTGCCGACGTAGGTGCTGGAAGTCCAGCCGCCCGGCACCACCACCTTGTTGCCGTTGGCATGGATGATGGACTGGATCTCGGGCAGTTCCGACTCGTCGCTGGCCCGGGCCACCAGCACGGTCACGCCCACTTCCGGCACCGTCTGCATGTGGGCGGCCAGTTTCACCCAGGCCTGTTGCCCCGTCCCCTTGTCGGTGGCGAACTCCACCATCACGCCCAGGGCGCGCAGGCTCGGGTGCTGCCCGGAGAGCTTGTCGTCCATGGGTTTCTGCTTCAGGTCGAAGACGGTCTTGGGGTAATAGCGCCAGTCCTTGGGCGGTTCGTCCGTATCGTGGCCCACCACGGTCGCCAGCACGGCGCCCTGCTGGGTCTCCTGGATGGAAAAGGGCGTCACCAGGGCCGCCGCATCGGTGGCTTCGAACTGGTTGCCGTATTTGCCGTCCAGGGTGGCGTCGTGCTGGACCTGGGTGAGCACGAACCATTGATTATCGATGCCGGGGCACACCGGCTGCGGCGCGGTGCCCGCCGCCATCTCTTCATGCACCTGGAACTGGTAGCCGGCCCGGAAAAGGGGGCAGGTGCTGGCCCCGGAGAATTGCAGCCCGGTGGCCGCCAGGGCCAGGGAGGCGGCCCGGGTGTGGTCGTGGGTTTCGAGCTTGCTGCCGCCGTACTGGTAGAGCTTGAACAGGCGGAAAGGTTGGGTACCGATGTCGCCCGGGGTACTGTCGGTATGGGTGTGGTACACGGGAATCGGGTCGCGCTGCCAAGCCTCCTCGGTAATGGCGAAGACGCTTTTTACGCCGCTGCTGATGAGATTCTGGCGGATGCTGTACTGGCTCAGGATATCGGACTGGGTAAGGCCCAGCTCGTCGGCACCGGTGTAGGTGTAGCGCAGCGGGCGGCCCAGGGGAACCTTCAGGTACTTGGCCTGGTTGCTGAAGGTCATCGTGTGGCTGTTGCCGGTGTGCTGGAAGTAGTAGTACAGATGGACCTTGCCCATCAGGCGGCGGACGAAGTCCAAGTCCGACTCGCCGGCCTGAAACCAGTCCTGGACCCGGGAGGAAGCCAGGTTCTCGTCGTCCAGGATGCTCTTCATGTCATAGGCGACGCCGTGCTCGCCGAGAACCGTGGCGATGGCCTTGGCGACGCTCATCTGGCTGAGGATGCGGTAGTTGTTGGTCAGGGTCAGGCGCCACAGGGCGGGCTTCACCGTGATCCGGTAGACGCCGGGCTGTTCCATCGCCAGGCCGCCGACGATGCCGTTGAACAGGGACAGTTCCTTCACCGCCTCGCCACCGAGGGCGCGGTCGAACAGCTTGTCGGCCCAGCCACGGTCGTCGGCATCGGTCTGGCCCTCCCGGGGCAGTTGCACGCCGAAGGTTACCGGGCGGCCCATCAGCGCATCGAAACGCAGGGGCGGCTGGCTGTAGTCGGTGTTGCCATGGAGTTCCAGCTGGAATTCGAAGGGTTCGGAAATGCGCTCCTGGCCCTGGAGGTGGACCAGGCGGAAGGTTTCGGCCCCGAGCACCCGTCCGTCGGCCAGGGTGATCCCGCAATGGAGATAGACCGCGGGCCTTTCCACCTGGGCGATGGCGGTCTGGATGACGCGGGGATCCAGGAAGTCGTTCATGCGGCTCTCCGTTCGGGGAATGCCCGGATGTGGATTTCCACCGGGCGCAGCGCTTCCGGGGCCGTCTCGTCGGCCGCGCACCAGGCGGTGTGGCCCAGGTAGAGGCCCTGGCGGCCGGCGTCGGGTTTGACCGTGAGCTGGCGTTCCGGCCGGGGTGCGGCCTGCGGGGCGGGCTGGCCGTCGCCCCGGACCAGGAAAATCACCCGGCAGTCGTGGCGCCGATCCAGCAGGTAGCGCACCAGGGAGGCGAACTGGGAATAGTCGGCGTCCTTCTCCGGCAGCAGCCGGACGAAGCGGGAATAGTCGATGGGGCCGACGACGAGGGAAATCTCGGCGTGCTCGTCCCAGATGCGCGTGCCGGCGAAGCTGTCCTGACCCAGGCTGCAATTGGCCCGGCCCAGGGCCATGCGGTCGGATTTCTCGATGGGACGCCAGTTGCCCTGGAGGGGACGCAATGCCACCGGCACCCCCAGGTAGGTACGCAGGGCGGCCAGTAGCACCGGCGGGCTGCGCCGGGCGTTGGAGAGGAGCCCGGCCAGCCCGAGCATGGCCCGCCGGGGCAGGACCGGTTCGGGCGGGGCCTCCGGGGTCCGGGGCGGTTGCACGGCCAGGTCGAGGCCGTGCATGCCCATCAGGGCGGACAGGTAGTCGGCGATCCGACCCTGTTCGGGTGCCGTGCCCTCCAGGACCGGCCGATGGCGGGCCTTGAGCCGGTAGCGCAGGGCATTGAAGCGATGATTGAAGAGGTCGAGGAAGGCGGCGGTGTCGCCGTTTCCATCCCGCACCTGGTCGCGCACCCATTCGGTATAGGGATCGGGCAGGGGGCCCTGGGCGCCGGCGATGCAATAGTTGTTGACCGCAAGTTCGGCGGGGGCGGGATCGCCGTCCTTATCAGGCCGGCCATCCTGCAGTCCGCACACTTCCCGGCCGGGAAAGGCTCCTTCCAGGTTGGCGCCGAAACGCACGGCGGCGTCCAGCTCCCGGGCCGTGACGGACTCCGCCGGGGCGGCGCCACCGGCCCGCTGGCGGCGCTCGAGCAGGAGCAGCCTCACCAACTGGTAAAAGTCGATGTGGGCGTAGTCCTGCCGCAGGCGGCGGGCTAGAGGATCGGCAGTGCGCCAGCCAGGGGCGGCCATTCGATGCCTTTCATGTCGTTGGCGGAATCCACGGCAACCGCCGCATCCCCGGCCAGGGGCGGCCAGTCCTTGACGTTGCCTTTCTTGTCGAGGGTTTCCAGGCTCAGCTCCACCAGGGTGTTGATGCTGGCGTAGAGGGCGAAGAAGCGGCGCAGCACTTCGGCGAACAGCACGGAATTGCTGCCGGCCGCCCGTTGGCTGTCGATGGTGAGATGAATGTGCAGGCCGGAGACGAAGCCCCGCCAACCGTCCCGGCCGCGATGGCGCATCACGGGCCGGCAATCCAGGTCCATCAGGCTGTCGATCTGTTTCCAGCCGAGGCTGCCGGAGCGGCCCAGGTGCAGGCGCAGGATGCTCCTCAGGGCATTGAGGGCCATCGTCCCCTGGCTCAGGGAAAGGTGGTTGAGCATCAGCTGGGAGACCAGGGCCCAGGGCTTCTCGCCAAGAAGAGCCGGGGCCTGGTAGGCGGTGGGCTTGCTCACGATGCGCACCCCATGGACGGGCCCCGGCCCTTCCAGGGTCAGGTCGTTGCCGATTTGCAGGCTCTCGCCCAGGCGGCGGTTGGTGCACAGGGCACGGCCGCCGATCGCCTCGTCGGCCGGATGGCAGGGGTCGAACTTGGGGTCGAGGAAGGAGACGTAGGTCTCGGTCCCGGGTACGGAACTGAGACTGCTTTCCGTGCGGCGGCTGACGTAGAAGTAATCCTGGTTTTCCATGGACATGAAGTCGTCCAGGGCGAAGCAGGGATGGATGCGCCGGGGGGTGGCGTTGGGCTTGCTCGCCACCAGTTCCTCGATGGCGTAGATCTCGTGGTAGCGGTGGTAGGCCCGGTCCGCCACCAGGCGGTATTCGTAGTGGGCCTGGTCCAGGGGCATCGGGTCGATGCGCTGGCTGAACAGATTCACCAGGGGGATGCAGTTGAGCCGCAGGGACTGGGGGCTGAAGGTCAGGCTGCGGTCCGGGGTGGCGCCCAGGGTGAAGAGCAGGTCGAATTCGTGGATGGCGCCGGTCAGGTCCAGGTGGTCGATATCGAAGAAAAGGAATTTCTCCGGGAAGGCGAAGTATTCCTGGACCAGGCGATAGCCGGGATGGACCCCGTAGCCGTAGGGCAGGGCGGCCTCATCCTCGGCAAAGCCGACCCAGCGCAGGGTGCTGGCGGGCAGGGGGCAGAGTTCGTCCTTGCCCGGAATCTGCACCGCGACGCCCAGGAAATCCAGGGCGAACAGTTCGTAGAGCCGCACCGCCAGGTTGTCTTCGCTGTCGATGTGGAAACGCAGGCTGCCCAGCTTGAAGTCCTGGATCGGTTCCTTGCCCGAGGCGCGGATTTTGACCTTGAGCACGGAATGGACCCGGGGGTCCCGGTTGATGGCGTCGTAGTGGTTGATGGGCGTCAGGGCCACTTCAGCCACTTCCAGGGGCCAGAGGGGCGTTTCGTAGCAGTTGCGGAAGCGGCATTCCAGGGGCTGGTCGATGTCGCTCAGGGCGTGGGCCTTGAAGTAGCGACCCCGGGCCAGGGTGGCGCCGTTGGCGAAGTTGGCGCCGTCGCTGCGGACATCCACCTGGGCCACCATCATGGTCGGCACCGGCGCCGCCAGGTGGGGATAGAGATGGCCGAGGAGGGCATTGGGCAGCAGGGCCTCGTCCTGGTCCACCTGGTGCTGCAGGCGGCCGGCCAGGTAGGCGAAGGATTCCAGCAGGATTTCCACCTGGGGGTCGCGGCTGCGTCCCTCTCCCGACAGGGCGAGGGCGCGGGCGGCCCGGGGATGGTCGCGGCCGAAGTCGACGGCCTGCCGGCGCAGGGCATCAAGTTCATCGACGAAGTAGTCCTTGAGGCGGGTGGTCATGCTGGGCGGCCGTGGATTCAGTCGATGCGCGGCTCACTGGCCACGAGCACGGGCAGGACTTCGCCCTCCAGGCGCAAATGGCCCTTGACCAGGACCCGTACCGGGGCCGTGGGCGTTGCGCTGTTTTCCACCTCGACGGAGGGAGCCTCCAGCCGGGGTTCATAACGTTCGATCATGTGTTTGAGCCGCTCGCCGTAGTCCCGCAGCTGTTGGGCGTGGCCCGCCGACAGGTCGGGCACGGCCGGTTGGCCGAAGGACAGCAAATGGTCGCCATCGCCTCCGTCCAGCCAGGGATGGCTGGCGACGATGCACTGGATCTGGCGGATGACGCCGAGCTGGATATCTTCCTTGCCCGGCATGTACCGCGGGTCCTGCTGGCTGTTGGCGAGGCGCTCGAACAGGTATTGCATGAAGGTCTCCCGGAACGGCGGCGATGCCGTACCCTGCCGGGCAGGGCATCGCCGCCGGATCCGACGGTGGTGGTTTAGGAAGCGAAGCCGTCGGAGAACTTGCCCTGGAGGGGCCGGTTGCGCGCCAGGGACCAGCCGCTGGAGATGTTCCCGCCGATGCTGGAATCCACCTTCTGGACCGTGTGCTCCCAGAGGATCTCCGCGAAGTTCAGCTTGAACTGTTCCGTCGGCATGTCGTTGGGATGGGACTGGAACTGGATCTCGCTGATCATGGCGAAGCGCAGGGAGATGGTCATGATGACCGAGGTCTGGTCGCCCGAATTGCGGCAGACGTAGAGCTTGGTCGGCCCGGTGTCGCGGGTGTCCAGCGGCTTGGCGCGCAGGCAACGGTCATAGAGCATGACCGAGATCTTGTCGGCGTACTTGACGCAGGTGAACTCGCTGACGATGGGGCGGCCGGAGGTACGCGCCGAATTCGACACGTCCGTGGTCATCTGCTGCTTGAGCCCCTGGTGGATGGACACCATTTCGACGCAGCGCTTCATGTCCTTCATGGTGGAGTTGTCGCGCCAGGTGGTGTCGATCAGGCTTTCGCCGGCATCGATGGTCCAGGCCGTGCCTTCGCCCATGATGCTCTGATCGCCGGGCTCCAAAAGAATCAAATCCATTTCGATTTCCTCTAAACAGTTGTCATTCGCTTGGTCGGGTGCCGCCGGTTAGCCCGGCAGCTCGGCAACCAGGCGGATGGACGTGGTGAGCTCTTCCAGCTGGAAGTGGGGCTTCAGGAAGATGGTGGCGTTGTAGGCGCCGGGCTTGCCCGGGATATCCGTCACCGTGATCTTGGCGTCCCGCAGGGGGTAGGCCGCCTTCATGCCCTGGGAAGCGTTGTCGTCCAGCAGCACGTACTGGGCGATCCAGCTGTTCAGGTAGCTCTCCACGTTGCTCCGGGTCAGGAAGCTGCCCAGCTTCTCGCGCATGATGAC
>JBLNBI010000269.1:0-7446 GCA_050259815.1 Actinomycetota bacterium
CGGGCCATGGCGTAGATGTTCCAGTTGGCCTTGCCCGCCGCCGGTTCCAGGTACTTGCCGGTGCGCCCGTTGATGTACACCAGGTCCCCTTCCGTATTGACCAGCACGGCAGCGGGGGAAAAGTGCTGGAGCAAGACCCGGTCCGCCAGGGCCTGGAGATTGACCGGGGCGGCGATCTCCTTGGGCTCCTCCGGGGGATGGGCCGGGGCGGGGTGGTGGCGGCTGGGGAAATCCACCGCCAGGCTCGGGCCGCCGATGCGCTTGAACAGCCGGGCCTTGCCCTCCAGGGGCGTAAACAGGTCGGTGAAGGAGCCGATGGTTTCGGCGCTGCCCAGGAAGAGGGCGCCGCCGGGGATCAGGCTGTAATGGAAGAGGGGCAGCAGCTTGCGCTGCAGCTCGGCGCCCAGGTAGATGAGCAGGTTACGGCAGCAGAGGATGTCCAGCTTGGTGAAGGGGGGATCCATGATCACGTTCTGGGGCGCGAACACCACCATCTCGCGGATTTCCTTGCTCACCCGGTAGCCGTTGCCCTCCTCCACGAAGAAGCGGGCCAGCCGCTCCGGCGACACGTCGGCGGTGATGTTGGACGGATAGAGGCCCTGGCGCGCCTTCTCGATGGCGTCCGGGTCCAGGTCGGTGGCGAAGATTTGCAGGGAAAAGCGGCCCCGGGGCTTCAGCAGATCCAGGGTTTCCTTGAAGGCCATGGCCAGGGAGAAAGCCTCCTCGCCGGTGGAGCAACCCGCCACCCAGGCCCGCATGGATTTTCCGGCGGCCGGGGCGTTGGCCAGCAGCTCGGGCAGCACCCTCTCCTGCAGGGTGGCCCAGGCTTCCGGGTCCCGGAAGAAATTGGTCACCCCGATCAGCAGTTCCTTGAAGAGAAGCTGCAGCTCCTGGGGATTCTCGTTCAGGTAGCGCACATAGTCGGCGATGCGGTTGATCTGGTGGATGCCCATGCGCCGGTCGATGCGCCGGTACACCGTGCTCTTCTTGTACAGGGAGAAGTCGTGGCCGGTGTGGCTGCGCAGCAGGATGAAGATCTTTTCCAGGGAGTTCCGGCTGGCCGAAGATTCCGCCGCCGGGATGAGGGGGCGGCCCTCCGGGGACAGGTGGTGGGCGTAGGCGATGATCTTTTCCGGCAGCTCCTTCGCGGGCGCCACGATGTCGGCCAGGCCGGCGGTGATGACGCTGCGGGGCATGGCATCGAACTTGGCCGTTTCCGGTTCCTGCACCACCGCCAGGCCGGCGTGCTCCTTGATGGCCCGCAGCCCCAGGGTGCCGTCGGACCCCATGCCGGAAAGGATGACGCCGATGGCCCGCTCATGCCGTTCGTCGGCCAAGGCCCGGAAGAAATAGTCGATGGGCAGGCGCCGGCCCCGGGGCTCCGTCGGCTCCAGCAGGTAAAGGACGCCGTCCAGGAGGGACAGGTATTTGTTGGGCGGGATGATGTAGACGTGGTCGGCCTCCAGCCTCATGCCATCCCCGGCATGGGCTACCGGCATGGTGGTGGAGCGCTGCAGCAGCTCCGGCATGATGTCGTGGTGGTCGGGGTCCAGGTGCTGGATGACGACGAAGGCCAGGCCGCTATCGACGGGCATGTGCTGGAGCAATTCCTCCAGGGCCTCCAGTCCGCCGGCGGAGGCGCCGATGCCGACGATGGGGATGTGGGAATGGGCTTCCTGGTCCGGGTGGGCCGCAGACTTGCCGGGGGGGTTCGATTTCGCCATTTTTGCCATGGGAAGCGGTGTCGGGACGATTGCCGGAAAAGGGCCAATCATACCCGAGGGCCGGCTCGGGTCAGGCGGGAGATGCCGAGGGATTCGCCTGTGACGTACGGGCTCGGAAAGGGGGTGAGGCAGCCCCGCTCCACAGCCTGAAATTGGTCGCTACCGTCATCGATAGCAGCAGGGCGGCGACGGCATTGTGGGCCACGGCCAGGGGCAAGGGGAGCGACAGCAGGACATTGGCGATGCCGAGCCCGACTTGCAGGGCCAGGAGGCCGAGAAGCTGGGCGCCCCAGCCCCGCCAGCCCGGACGACGGGCGAGGGCCAGGCCCAATCCGCCCACTGCCAGGGCCACCAGGGCGGCACCCAGGCGATGGCTCCAGTGGATGGCGGTGAGGGCCTCGGCGGGCAGGAGGGCGCCGCTGGCGGTCTGGCCCAGTTCCCGGTGGAAGGTGAAGGCATGGCCGAAATCCATGGGGGGCAGCCACTCTCCGCGGCAGGCGGGGAAGTCCGGGCAGGCCAGGGCAGCGTAGTTGCTGCTTACCCAGCCTCCCAGGGCGATCTGGAGGAGGACGGCGGCCAGGGCCAGGAGCCCCAACCCCCGCAGCCCGGCGGTGGCCGGCGGCGCTGAGGCTTCCCGCTCCTTGAGGTTGAGCCAGATCAGCAGGGCCAGGGTGGTCATGCCCCCCAGGAGATGGGCGCTGACGATGACCGGCTTCAGGAGCAGGGTCACGGTCCACATGCCCAGCAGGGCCTGGCAGACCACGATGGCGGCCAGGGCCGTGGGCAGGACCGGCGAAACCCGGGAGCGCCGGCGCCAGGCGAACAGGCAGAGGCCGAAGATGCACAGCCCCAGGGTGCCGGCGAAGTAGCGGTGCACCATCTCCTTCCAGGCCTTGCCTGCATCGGCGGCATGGTCGGGGACCCCCAGCCACTGGCCGTAGCATCCGGGCCAGTCCGGGCAGCCCAGGCCGGCATCGGAGAGGCGCACCCAGGCGCCCAGGGCCACCACCCCGAAGGCGAGGGCGGCGGCGAAGGCGAGGAGGCGGCGGTAGGCGGTGGTCATTGGAAAAGCCGGTCGATGAAGAGGGCGGCGAAAAGCAGGGTGAGGTAGACGATGGAATAGCGGAAGGTCTGCCGGGCCAAGTCGTCGCTGTAGTTTCGGCACAGCCGCAGAGCCAGCACCAGGAAGCCCAGGTCGATGGCGGCTACCGCCGCCAGGTAGGCGCCGCCGCTCATGCCCAGGGAGACGGGCACCAGGCTGGCGGCGGTCAGCATGACCGTATAGAGCAGGATGTGCTGGCAGGTGAATTCCACCCCGTGGGTCACCGGCAGCATGGGCAGGCCCGCCCGGGCGTAGTCGTCCCGCCGGTAGCAGGCCAGGGCCCAGAAGTGGGGCGGGGTCCACAGGAAGATGATGAGGAAGAGGGCCAGGGGCTCCAGGGCCAGGTGGCCGGTCATGGCGGTCCAGCCGAGGACCGGGGGCATGGCCCCGGAGGCGCCGCCGATGACGATGTTCATGGGGGTGGCGGGCTTCAATACCACCGTGTAGATCACCGCGTAGCCCAGGAAGGTGGCCAGGGTCAGCCCCATGGTGAGGTCGTTGATGAAGCTGTGCAGGAGCCACAGGCCGCTACCGCCGACAAGCATGGCGAGGCCCAGGGTTTCCAGGCTGCCCACCTCGCCCCGGGCCGTGGGGCGCCAGCGGGTGCGCAGCATGAGGGCATCCACGGTGCGTTCCACCAGGCAGTTGATGGCCGCCGCCGCGCAGGCCACCAGGCCGATGCCGACAGAGGCGACCACCAGCCGCGCCAGGGGCGGAAAGCCGGGGGAGGCCAGGAGCATGCCGATCATGGCGGTGAACACGATGAGGGCATTCACCCGAGGCTTGCAGAGCTGGGCGAAGGCGGTCAAATGAGCGCCAATGCTGGCAGGGCGGGAGACGGCTTCTGCGGCGGGGCGGGCGGTGGCGGTCATTGGGTTCTCCTTGTTCTTAGGCTGTTCTTAGGCGCTCCAGACGTACTTCAAGAGCCGCTCCAGGTCGGCCCGCATGCCCCGGGGGTCGGCACCGGGCGGATAGCGCATCATGGCCAGTCCGTTGGGATCGACCAGGACCACGCTCCCCGGGGGGAGCTTGGCCAGGTGGTGGGAGCCCATATCCATGGTGGCCAGGTCGGGCATGGCCGCCTTCAGGTTGGCGGCCTCAACGCCCACAGCCTTGCCCATCCACACCAGGCGGGTGCGCCCCATCTGCTGGCCGAGGGAAAGGCGCACCCGGCGCAGTTCGTCCAGGCGCTGGGCGCAGGGCACGCCGCAGGGAGCGTCATGGACCAGGAGGAGGGACCACTTGCCTTCCCATTCCCCCGGCGAGGCCAGGGTGTCGGGGGGAGTGATGAGGACCCCGTTGTTCACCGTGCGGGCCGGACGCCAGCCGAAGATGTAGAGCGCGGTGCCGGCCGCGAAGGGCATGGCCAGGAGCAGGATGATGAGGAAGAGGGTCCAACGGGGGCTGGGTTTCATGGGCGTCGCACCAGGAAGTAGAGCCAGATGCCGAGGCTGGCGATGGCGAATCCGAACCATTGGACCGCGTAGCCGAGATTGCGGTCCGCGCCTTCTTCGGGCTGGACCCACTGCCGGCCGTAGCCCCCGGGGGCCTCGGGGTCGAGCTGGATTACCACCGGCTGAATCGGGTAGGGATCGAGGCGGCGGAATCGCTCCAGGTCCAGGTTCTGCCAGACGGGGTCCCAGCGGTTGGCGCTGTCGGGGGCGAGGGTGAAGAAGCGTTCCGGCGGGACCACGGCGATGCCGGTGATGGCAACCGCTCCGGCCGGGGGAGGGGCGGCGGGTACCTGGCTGTGGTCGGCGGGGGCGGGCACCCAGCCCCGGTTCACCAGGACGTGCAGATCGGAACCGGCGAGCTTCAGGGGGGTCACCACGTGATAGCCGGCGCGGCCTTCCTGGACCCGGTTGTCGATGAGGATCTGGCGGGACCCGTCGTATTCCCCCTGGAGGGTGAAATGCCGGTAGCGCAGGGATTCGGCGCTGGCGGGCTGGCGGGGCATCTCCACCAGGGCGCCCCGGCTGCGGGCCTCCAGGTCGGCCTGCCGGGCGAGCTTGGCCTCGGCCTTGTTCCACTGCCACATCCCCAGGGAAACGAAGAGGGGCAGCAGGACGAGGAGCAGGAGGCCCCCCCACAGGGCCACCCGCCGCCGGGAGTACATTGTTCGATTCATTGCCGGGGCCGGGGCGTGACGGGCATACTCGATTTTCCGCCGGCCCCTGGAGGATGCAGCCATGATCAAGCCCTTAGTCATCCTGATGCTGTTAGCCATCGTCGCCAGCCTCTTTTCCGGGTTGTTCTTCCTCTACCGGGACCGGGGCGCCGGCACCCGGGCCGTCCGGGCCCTGACCGTGCGCATCGGCCTCTCCATCGGCCTCTTCATCATCCTCATGCTGGCTTTCCGCTTCGGGCTCATCCCCGGCTACAGCCAGTAGACGAAGACGAAGAGCAGCAGCCAGACCACATCCACGAAGTGCCAGTACCAGGCCACGCCCTCGAAGGCGAAGTGCCGGTCGGCGTCGAAATGGCCCTTCAAACAGCGCCCCAGGACCACCGACAGCATGATCACCCCCAGGGTGACGTGGAATCCGTGGAAGCCTGTAAGCATGAAGAAGGTGGCCCCGTAGGCGCCGGCCCCCAGAGTGAGGCCCAGCTCGGAATAGGCGTGGTGGTACTCGTAGGCCTGGAAGCCGAGGAAGGTGAAACCCAGCAGCACGGTGGCGGCGAGCCCCAGGTTGAGCTGGAGGCGGCTGCCCTTCAGGAGGCCCCAGTGGGCCCAGGTGAGGGTCGCGCCGGAAGTGAGCAGCAGGGCGGTGTTGAGGGCCGGGACGCCCCAGGCGCCCATGGGGGTGAAGGCGGGGGCCTCGGGCCCGCCGCTGGGCCACTGGCCCGAGAAGCCCGGCCACAGGGTTGCGCCGTGGGCCGCCTCCATGCCCCCCAGGGCCGGCAGGGCGATGACCCGCAGGTAAAAGAGGGCACCGAAGAAGGCGGTGAAGAAGGCCACCTCGGAAGCGATGAACCATACCATGCCGTAGCGGAAGGACTGGTCCTCCCATTCCCGGTAGGCGCCTCCCTGGGACTCGGCCACCACCTTGCCCAGCCAGCCGTAGAGCACCCAGGCGACCACGGCCCCGCCCATTCCCATCACCCAGCGGCCGGCGGCGAAGCCGTTGATGCTTTGGATGAAGCCCAGAACCAGGAGAAAGAGGCTGGCGGAGAGCAGGAAGGGATAGAGGCTGGGCTGGGGGACGAAGTAATGCCGTTCCAGTTGCGGGGTGGAGTGGTTCATCTGGCCTCCCGGCGGGGTTCTTCGACGTTGTAGAAGGCGTAGGACAGGGTGATCTGGCGGATTTCCGGGTCGATTTCCGGCTTGACGATGAAGGTCAGGGCCATCTCCCGGGCTTCGCCGGGGGCCAGGGTCTGCTGGCGGAAGCAAAAGCAGTCCAGCTTCTGGAAATGCTGGGCCGCCTGCCCCGGGCTGACGCTGGGGATGGCCTGGCCGACGATGGGGCGGTCCGAGGTGTTGCGCACCAGGTACTTCACCTGCTGCAGTTCCCCGGGGTGGAGGTCCACGCTGGGGGTGAGGGGCCGCATGTCCCAGGGCAGGCCGGGCATGACCGTGCCGGTGAATTCCACCGTCACCGTCCGGGAGCGGTCCACGGCGGATACCGGGGTGGCGGCGCCGGCCAGGCCGCCGGGCTGGAATCCCGGGGTCTTGCCGTTGAGGCCCGTGACCTTGCACAGCACGTCGTAGAAGGGAACCATGGCCCAGCCGAAGGCGAAGGAGGCGGCCACCACCAGCAACAGCCGGACCACCAGGCGGCGGACAGGCATGGGGCCGTTGGGGGTGGGGGACGGGGCGCTGTCGGGGGCCATGGCAAGCTCATTTCACCTCGGGCTGGATTTCCCAGGTGTGATGGGGCGGCGGCGAGGGCAGTTCCCATTCCAGGCCCTCGGCCCCTTCCCAGGCCCGGGCTTCGGCTTTTTCGCCCTGGCCGCGCATGCAGCGGATGACGTTCCAGGCGAAGAGGAGCTGGGAAAAGCCCAGGATGAAGGCCCCCACCGTGGAGATGGCGTTGAACTCGGCGAACTGGAGGGCGTAGTCGGGAATGCGCCGGGGCATGCCGGCCAGGCCCAGGAAGAACTGGGGCATGAAGGTGAGGTTGAAGGAGACGACGGTCAGCCAGAAGTGCCAGCGGCCGACGGTTTCGCTGTACATGCGGCCGGTCCATTTGGGCAGCCAGTAATAGACTCCGGACATCACTCCCATGATGCCCCCGGCGAAGAGGGCGTAGTGGAAGTGGGCGACCACGAAGTAGCTGTGGTGGTACTGGGCGTCCGCCGCCACGTCGGCCAGCACCAGGCCGGTGAGGCCGGCGATGCCGAAGAGGACGATGAAGCCGGTGGCGAAGAGCATTGGGGTTTCGAAGGTCATGGACCCCCGCCACATGGTCGCCAGCCAGCAGAAGAACAGCACCGCCAGGGGCAGGGAAATGGACATGGTGCTGAACATGAAATAGATCAGCGCCGGCACCGGCATCCCGGCGGTGAAGAAGTGGTGGGCCCAGACCACCACCGACAGCACGCCGATGGCCACGAAGGACCACACCTGGGCCTTGTAGCCGTAGATGGGCTTCCGGGAGAAGGCCGACAGCACATGGGGGA
>JBLNBI010000270.1:0-2536 GCA_050259815.1 Actinomycetota bacterium
CGTGGGCGACATCCTCAATGATGACAACGAATTCGTCCCCACCCAGGCGGGCCAGGGTATCCATGTCCCGCAGCCGCTCCTGCCAGCGTCGGGTGGCAAGCTGAAGCAGTTCGTCCCCCGCCCGGTGGCCCAGGCTGTCGTTGGCTTCCTTGAAGCGGTCCAGGTCGATGAACAGGACGGCTCCCTGCCCGCCCAATCGTGCCACCCGGTCCAGGGCATGCTCCAGGCGGGACATGAGGAGCAGGCGGTTGGGCAGCCGGGTCAAGGCGTCGTGGTGGGCCAGGCGCTCCAGTTCGGACTGGGCATGCTCCATCCGGGAGAGATCGATGGTGACCGCCACGTAATTGGCCACCTGCCCCTCTTCATCCCGGATGGCGCTGATGGAAAGCCACTCCAGGTAGATTTCACCGCCCTTGCGCCGATTCCAGATCTCCCCCTGCCAGGCCCCGGAGGCGGCAAGCGAATCCCACATGACCTGATAGAAGACCCGGTCGTGGCGCCCGGACTGGAGGATGCGCATGTGCCGGCCGCGGAGTTCCTCCTCTGAATACTCGGTGATGCGGGTGAATGCCGGATTCACCTCCTGGATCACCGCATGTCGGTCGGTGATGACAATTCCCTCCTGGACGCTGGCGATGACCGCCGCGGCTTGGCGCAGGCGCTCCTCGGCGGCCTTCTGGGGGGTGATGTCTTCGGCGGAAATGATGATGCCCCGGGTAACGCCCCGGCCGTCCCGCCAGGGCACCGCGCTCCATTTGACCCTGTGTCGGGTGCCGTCCTTTTCGACCCAGGATTCCTCGCCGTCCCGGAGTTCCTTGCCGAGCAGGACCTCGTTGTGGATTCTCCGCCATTCCTGGGGAACGCCCGGATGGGCCTGATAGTAGTTCCGTCCCACCAGGTCGGTGTGGCGCCGGCCGTAGGCTGCCAACCAGGGCTTGCTCACGGCCAGGTAGTTCATCTGCCGGTCGAAGACCGCTACGGCTATGGGCATCTGCTCGATGAGAGGCAGCATCAGCCCCTCTTCCGGTGCCCCCTCGATGTCCATGATCGCGCCCAACATCGCCCCCTTTTTTGGGCGAATCAACAATTACATCGCCCGAGTGTTGTTACGGGTTATTTTGGAATTGCGGGTCCGTAGAGAAAAATAGGGCATTGACTGTATTTTCCCATCAGACATAAGACCATCCCGGCATCGGCGTTGTTCCCTTCCCATCAGTCCCGCCGTCGGAACTCCTTGGAATGGATGCCGTGCTTTTTGAGCAGAGTCTGGAGGTGGGAACGGTTCATATCCCAGCGTCTGGCCAGTTCCGCCACCATGCCGCCCACTTCCTGGAGTCCCTGCTCCAGGCAAAGCCGCTCCGCCTCGTCGCTGGCGGCCCGTTTGGCCTCCACCAGGGAAGCCGGCGTGGCCGCCCCGGCTTCGGTTGCCGCCGGCCCCGCCCGGGACTTGGGGCGGAGGGCTTCCGGCAGGTGTTCCAGGTCTGCCCTCTCCCCGGCCAGGCAGGAGATGCGGTAGATGAGATTCTTCAGCTCCCGGATATTGCCCGGGTAGGGGTAGTTGAGGAGGAAGTCCCGCAGCCGCGGGGCCATCTTCACCGGACGGCGCTTCAGGGCCTCCGCCGCCTCGTCGCCGAAATAGGCGATGAGGAGCGGTATCTCGTCCTTCCGCTCCCGGAGCGGCGGCAGGGTCAGGTGGATGACGCTCAAGCGGTAGAAGAGGTCTTCCCGGAATTTGCCCTCCTCGCAAAATTGCCGCAGGTTGCGGTTGGTGGCGGCGACGATGCGGGCATCCACGGGAATGGCCTCGTCGGAGCCCACCCGCTGGATTTCGTGGGCTTCCAGGACCCGCAGGAGCTTCACCTGGCCGGTCAGGGGCAGTTCGCCGATCTCGTCCAGGAAGATGGTGCCCCGGTGGGCGCTCTCGAACTTGCCCTTGCGGTCGCTCGCTGCCCCGGTGAAGGCGCCCTTCCGGTGGCCGAAAAGCTCCGACTCCAGCAGGTTGTCCGGGATGGCACCGCAGTTCACCGAGATGAAGGGTCGGTCGGCCCGGGCGCCGTTGGCGTGGATGACCTTGGCCATCAGCTCCTTGCCGGTGCCGCTCTCCCCGTCGATGAGCACCGGCAGATCGGTGGGAGCCGCCTTCTCGGCGTACTCCAGGGCCTCCAGGAGCTTGGGATTGTCCCCGAAGGTGCCCTCGAAGACGAAATCCCGCTGCATGAGTGCCCGGCGGCGCTCCCCCGGGGCCTGATCCACGGGTGCGGTTTCGGCGGCAGCCGCCTTGACGAATCTTTCCTTGTGGGAAAGCTGCATCACCTCGTCCCGCAGGGCCGTGAACTGGCGCAGCAGCTTCTCGATTTCCGGCCGCTCCAGCCGGGCCGACCAGCGAAGCGTCGAGCGCAGGATTTCGATCTTCTCGATGAGGCCGGCGTAGGAAATGGCGGCGCCGGCGGGGGGAACGTCGTGGTCGAGGATTTTCATGTCCGACAGGAATCGCGGCAGCTCTCGCGCGAAGTCGGTATTATGAGCGGAGGCCTCG
>JBLNBI010000271.1:0-8758 GCA_050259815.1 Actinomycetota bacterium
TAGGGATTGGGCGGGGCCAGGTTCACCAGCACCGTGCCGGCCATGAGGGCCAGGGCCGCCAGGACCAGGCGGGCGTTGAAGGGCAGCACCAGGATCACCGCCAGGGCCAGGCAGCCGAGCAGGAGCCCCATCTGGGCTCCCGGGGTGAGCCAGGCGAAGGCCCCGGCCGGGCTGACCAGGATGGCGGCCGCCAGGGTGCGGACCACCAGGCCGAGGAAGAGGAACAGGGGCACCACCGCGTAGGCCAGGGCGGTACGGGCCACCAGCATGCGCACCAGGAGACCGACGGCAACGGCGTTGAAGGCAGTGATGCTGGCCTCGATGACCATGAAGCTCTCCGCCGCGAAGGGCACGGCGGCGGTCAGGTCCAGGGCCTGGCGCAGGTCGCCAGCGCCGAACAGCAGGGTCTCCGGGGACAAGGGGATGAGGAGCCAGAGCCCCAGCAGGGTGAGCCCCAGTTCGGCATGGGGGAGCGGCGCCACCAGCCGGTGCTGCCAGACGGCCACCTTGGCGAAGAAGCGGGGTCCGGTGCGGTGGGCCAGCACCGCGCCGATCAGGGCTCCCAGGATGTTGCAGCCCAGGTCCAGGTTGGAAGGCACCCGGCTGGGCAGCCAGGTCTGCAGGCTCTCCAGGCAGAAGCTGACGCTGCCGGAAAGCAGCACCGCCAGGATGGCGGCGGTGAAGCGCCAGGGCAGCCCGGCCAGGGCCAGGGTGAGCAGGAAGCCCAGGGGCAGGTAGACCAGGACATTGGTGGTGATGTCGAAGGCCGTCCAGTAGCGGGGCCAGCCGCCCTCCAGGAAGGCGAAGGGGGAAACCCCGGTGCCCCGCCAGCCCGAGAAGGGGTGGAGGCTGCCGTAAACCACCAGGCCGCACCAGGCCAGGGCCAGGTAACGGGCGAGGAGGACGGGGCCGCGGGTCTGGGTCATCGACGGGATTCTATTAAAAACCGCTTGGATCGGCATCCCGGGCCCACTTACATTTGGTTACATCGTTTTACACAACCAAGACAGGCGGACGGCGGCGGACCCGGCACAATAGCTCCCGTCTCTTCCAATCCCCCCTCCCCCTTCCCTTGGAAGGACACTGGCCCGCTCCGTGCGGGCCTTTTACTTTCAGCTGGCATGGTCCGTGCTGAACCAGGGCATACACAGCTCTGGGAGGATGAATCATGGAAGGCGGATTGGGCGCATTGTTCCTGGGAGTGACCACGGCGTCGCTGCTTCCCCACGTTCTGGTCGCTGCCTGGCATTCGCTGCGGCGCACCAAATCGGTGAGCGAGGGGTAAGCCGGGCACCGGCCTAGTGCCGGCACAGGGAGCAGGGAGGAAAGGGTTCTCCTTGCGGTTGTCATGGCAAGGCAAGCGCGGCATCATGGCCCGCTGATTTCCTTTGCCGCAACCTTCGCCGGGCTGTAGCGGGCGGGATGCGGCCAACCTTCTCCCTTCGGTGCCCATGAGTTCTATCTGGTTTATCGCCGCCCTCGCCCTGGCGGTTCTGGTCGTGCTCCGCAGCCGCTACGTGGCGGCCCGGCGGCTGGAGTACATACGAACCTTCGAACTGCCCCGGGGCCTCTTCGAACGGGTGCAAAAACGCCGTCCCTCCCTGACCCGGAAGGACTGCGAACTGGTCGCCCAGGGGCTGCGCCAGTTCTTCCTGACCTACGCCATGAGCAGGCACCGGTTCGTTTCCATGCCCTCCCAGGTGGTGGACGACCTTTGGCACGAATTCATCCTCTACACCAAGGGCTACCAGGCTTTCTGCCGGCAGGCCTTCGGCCGCTTCCTGCACCACACGCCGGCAGTGGTCCTGGGCAAGGGCTACCAGGACAACACCGGCCTGCGGCGCTGCTGGTGGTACGCCTGCCGGGTGGAAAACATCAATCCCCGCCAGCCGAGCCGCCTTCCCTTGCTTTTCGCCCTGGACGCCAAGCTGGGCATCGAGGACGGCTTCCGTTACGTGCCTGACTGCCAGTCGGTGCGTCGCCAGGGAGATGATGGCGGGACGGTGTATTGCGGCGGCGATTTCGGCGATGCTTCCTTCGACGGCAGTGTCGAAGGCTTTGGAGACGGTGGCGGCGACAGCGGCAGCGACGGCTTTGGCGGCGGCGGGGGCGATGGGGGCGGAGACGGCGGCGGGTGCGGGGGAGGCTGCGGCGGCGGCGATTGACAAGTCCTTACCCAGGAAGTCATATATCATTGGTGGTATTGAACAAATGGTCACGGATGGGCTCCTATCCAGTGCCGATAATTTCCGACAGTTCGAGTTGCCGGGCCGACCCCAACCCCTGATGCCATGAACGCAGACAAGATCGACGACAAGACCGGACAGGAACTGGCGGCCCAGCGGTTCCAGATGCTTCAGGACATCGCCAGGGAGTTGGCCGGGGAGGTGACTTTCCCGACCTGCTTCGACGTCTCCCTGCGGCTGCGCAAGGTCCTCAATTCCCCCGACAGTTCCATCCGGCAGATTTGCACGGTCATTACCGCCGATCCGCTCATCTACGCCAAGCTGCTGGCCCTGGCCAATTCAGCCGCCTTCAATGCCGGCGGGAGCGAGATCACCGACATCAAGGTCGCCGTCCAGCGCCTCGGGATCAACACGGTGCGCAGCGCCGCCATGGCGGTGGTGATGAAGCAGATGCTCCAGTCCAAGGGCCTGGTGGAATTCCAGGACCTGACCAAGAAGCTCTGGCAGCATTCGGTCATGACGGCGAGCGCCGCCAGTGTCCTGGCCCGCAAGCTGACCCGGATGAATCCCGACGATGCGCTGCTGGCAGGATTGGTGCACGACATCGGCGCCTTCTACATGCTGTATCGGGCGGCCCAGTACGAAGAACTGCGCGCCCGGCCGGAGACCCTTCGCTACCTGGTGGTGCAGTGGCACGAGAGCATCGGTCAGTCGCTCCTGAATGCCCTGGGCGTTCCCGAGCATATTTCCGCGGCCGTCCTGGACCACGACCATCCCCGGCCCATGCCCCAGTCCCTCCAGAACCTGTCCGATGTGATTTTCGTCGCTAACGCCATGGCCGGCGGGAGCTACGAGAGCCATTTCCTGGACATGAAGCCGGTCATCGAGAACCCCTCCGAACTCGCTCCCGACTACCTGGCCCTGGTGCCGGAAATTCAAGCCCATACCAAGGAATTGCAGGCGGCCCTCGTCTAAGGCCGTCCCGCCCGATCACCATGGCTTTCGGAAAATTCATTCAGCGCCTGTTTGGACAGTCGACCACGGTCGAAATGTCCCCTACTCCTTTTGCGGTGGAGGAAGAGCCGGTTGCGGCGCCCGCGCCGGAATTGGAAGCGGCCGCCCCCGCGGAACCCGAAGCGGTGCTGTGCCGGGAAGAGATCATCGACGGACGTTCCCGCATTGCCGGTTATCGCTTCAACGCCCGGCTGATCGGCAGCGGGGCCCGGGTTGAGGGCAGCGGCCTAGTCCGGCTGCTTGAGCGGGAATCCGTTGGCCGGCTGGCCCAGCGTCGCCTCGCCCTCATTCCCATCAGCGCCCAGGAATGGACAGAGCACAATTTCCGCCGCTTCATCGCCTCGGAAACCGCCTTCCTCCTCGACCCGCCCCCCATCGGCATCCGCCACGAGGATTGGCTGGCCGTCCTGGCGGACATCCGGGAAAGCGGCGCCAAGGTGGCGCTCACCGGGGCGGCGACCACGGTCCGGGGCGCCCTGGACCGGGCCGACATGGTGCTCCTCGATTTCGCCGACTATTCCCTTCTGGCCTTCGAGCAGGCGGTGGGGCGGATCAAGCGGCAATATCCGGACATCAAGCTGGTGGTGGCCAATATCCAGAGTTGGCCGGAGCACCGCCTCTGCCAGGCGCGGGGCTGCGACTATTCCCAGGGCGGCTTTGCCGCCGCTGCCGATGAGGAGGACAAGGGGGAGAAGCTCAACCAGAGCCGCCTGGTGCTGGTGGAAATGCTCAACCTCCTGCGCCACGACGCCGATTCCACGGAACTGGCCGAGGTGGCCAAGCGGGACCCGGCGGTGGCCATCAAGGTGGTGTCCATGGCCAATTCCCCGGCCTCGGGACTCACCAACCCGGTGGCCAGCGTGGACCAGGCCATCGTTGTCCTGGGGCGGGCCTATCTTTACCGCTGGCTGGCCATTTCCATGTTCCGGGTGGGCGGCAACGCCAGGGACGAGTCCCTCCTGGAAGTCGCCCTGTTCCGGGCCCGCTTCCTGGAAATCCTGGTCCAGGACCGCTTCCCCAAGCAGGAGGTGGACGAGATTTTCCTGGTGGGGCTCCTGTCCCTGATCGATATCCTGCTGGGCATGCCCATCGCCAGCGTGGTCGAGCGCATGAACCTGCCGGACCACGTGGTCGAAGTCCTGGTGCGCAACGAAGGCCCCTACGGCCGCTATCTGATGCTGGCCCTGGCCATCGAAAAGGGCCGGACCGAGCAGATCGGCAAGCTCGCCGGCCTACTGGAACTGGAGGTCAGTTCCGTCGAGGCGGCCCGCATTGCGGCCCAGCAGTGGGCGGCGGAGGCCCTGGCCTTCGGCTGATCGCTAGATCCGCCGCCGCTTCTCCGGCTTTCTTTCCCCCAGGAGCCGCACGTCTCCATCCGGGGACTGCTGCTCCAGCCGCACGGTGAATCCCCACAAATAAGCCAGATGGTCCAGGGCGGCGAAGCTCGCCTCGGCCAGGCCGCGCCGGCGGTGGGTGAAGTGGCGCAGGGTCAGGGAACGGTCGCCGTGGAGGTCCACGTTCCAGATCTGCAGGTTGGGATCAGCGTTGCCCAGGTTGTACTGCTCCGAGATTTTCTGACGCAGCTCCCGGTAGCCCTGCTCGTTGTGGATGGCGTTGATCCTGAGCTTGCTGCGGCTGTCGTCGTCCAGCACCGCAAAGAAACGGAAGTCCCGCATCAACCTGGGCGACAGGTACTGGGCGATGAAGCTCTCGTCCTTGAAGTTGGTCATGGCGAACTGGAAGGTTTCCCGCCAGTCCGAGCCGGCGATATCCGGGAACCATTCCCGGTCCTCGTCATCCGGGTTCTCGCAGATGCGCCGCAGGTCCTGCCACAGGTTGAAGCCCAGGGCATAGGGGTTGATGCCCGAGTAGTAGGGGCTGTTGTAGGCCGGCTGGTAGACCACGTTGGTGTGGGACTGGAGGAACTCGAACATGAAGCCGTCCGAGAGCTTGCCCTCGTCGTACAGGGTATTGAGCAGGGTGTAGTGCCAGAAGCACGCCCAGCCCTCGTTCATCACCTGGGTCTGGCGCTGGGGATAGAAGTACTGGTTCACCTTCCGGACGATGCGCACGATTTCCCGCTGCCAGGGCTCCAGCAGCGGCGCGTTCTTCTCGATGAAGTACAGCAGGTTTTCCTCGGGCTGGGCCGGGAAGCGGGTTTCCTTCTCCGGCTCCTCGGCCAGGGGATGGCGCGGCAGGGTGCGCCAGAGGTCGTTTACCTGGGCCTGGAGGTATTCCTCCCGCTCCTTCTGGCGCAGCTTTTCCCGGGCCAGCGACAGGGGCGGCGAGCGCTTGTAGCGGTCCACCCCCAGATTGGAGAGGGCGTGGCAGGCATCCACCAGGCGCTCCACCTCGTCGATGCCGTAGCGCTCCTCGCATTCGGTGATGTAGTTTCGGGCGAAGACCAGGTAATCGATGATGGCGTCGGCGCTGGTCCATTGCCGGAACAGGTGGTTGCCCTTGAAGAAGGAATTGTGGCCGTAGGCGGCGTGGGCGATGACCAGGGCCTGCATGGTGGAGGTGTTCTCCTCCATCAGGTAGGCGATGCAGGGATCGGAATTGATCACGATCTCGTAGGCCAGGCCCATCTGGCCCCGCTTGTAGCGGTTCTCGGTCTCCAGGAAATGCTTGCCGAAGGACCAGTGGTGGTAATAGACCGGCATGCCGATGGAGGCATAGGCGTCCATCATCTGCTCGGCAGTGATGATCTCCAGCTGGTGGCGGTAGCAGTCCAGGCCGTAGTTGCGGGCCACCCGGCCGATTTCCCGGTCGTAGTACTCGATGGCCTCGACGGTCCATTCGGAATTCTCGGTGGAGGCTTCGAGGAAGGTGGGGTCGCCCATGGGGTGCTCCTCAGGCCAGGCGCTTCTTGAACAGTTCCCGGAACACCGGGTAGATGTCCGTGACTTCGGCGATGCGCTGCATGGCGAAAACGTCGGGGTGGTAGGTCTTCACCGTCTCGTATTCCAGCCACAGGTTCTGGGGCTCGCCGTCGGTGATCTCGATGTAGGCGAAATACTGGACGTAGGGCAGGATGGATTCGGACAGCAGTTCCCGGCACTGGGGCGAATCGTCGCTCCAGTTGTCCCCGTCGGAGGCCTGGGCGCCGTAGATGTTCCAGACGCTGCTGGAATAGCGCTCGGCGATGACGTCCCGCATCAATTTGAGCGCGCTGGAGACGATGGTGCCGCCCGTTTCCCGGGAATGGAAGAAGTTGTCCTCGTCCACCTCCTCGGCGGCGGTGTGGTGGCGGATGAAGACCACCTCGATGTGCTCGTAGGCCCGGTTCAGGAAGAGGTAGAGGAGCATGAAGAAGCGCTTGGCCATCTGCTTCTTGCTCTCGTCCATGGACCCGGACACGTCCATCAGGCAGAACATCACCGCCTGGGTGGAGGGCTCGGGGATGCGGATGCGGTTGTTGTAGCGGAGGTCGAAGGAGTCGATGAAGGGGATCGCCCCCATGCGCGCCTTCAGCACCGCGATCTCGGTCTGGACCCGGTCGATTTCCGGGTCGCCGTGGGGATGCAGGGCCTGGAGCCGCTCCAGCTCCTCCTGCAACTCCCGCAGCCGGGCCGTCTGGGGACCGGCCGTGGCGATGCGCCGGCCGGTGGCGCCCCGCATGGTGCGGATCAGGTTGATGTTGGTGGGCACCCCGGTATGGGTGTAGCCCGCCCGCACCCGCCGGTACTCGTCGATCCGGGCCAGCTGGCGCTTGATCAGGTTGGGCAGCGCCAGCTCGTCGAAGAAGATGTCCAGGAACTCGTCCCGGGACAGGGTGAAGACGAAATCGTCCATTCCCTCCCCGTCCTTGCTCGCCTGGCCGCGGCCCTGGCCGCCGCCGCCCTCCAGGGGGCGGTCCACCTCGTCGCCGGTCTGGAAGCGGTCGTTGCCCGGATGGACGTTCTCCCGGATGCCGCTGCGGCTGTAGCGGAACTGGGGTTCCGAGATGTCCCGGCCGGGGATGCCGATCTTCTCGCCGCTATCCAGGTCGCGGATGCCCCGCCGGGCGATGGCATCCGCCACGGCCTTCCTGATCTGCCCCTTGAAGCGGCGGATGAAGCGGCTGCGGTTAATCGAACTCTTGTTACGGCTGTCCTGTCGTCGGTCGACGATGCGTACGGTCATGAACTCTTCCTTACCCGCAGGTACCACTCGCAGAGGAGGCGTACCTGCTTCTCGGTGTAGCCCTTATCGATCATGCGGTTAACAAAGTCCTGGTGCTTCTTGGCGTCGTCGGCGCTGGCCTTGGCGTTGAAGGACACCACCGGCAGCAGCTCCTCGGTGTTGGAGAACATCTTCTTCTCGATCACCGCCCGCAGCTTCTCGTAGGAGGTCCAGGACGGGTTCTTGCCGCCGTTCTTGGCCCGGGCC
This sequence comes from Actinomycetota bacterium, assembly GCA_050259815.1. Taxonomy (GTDB): domain Bacteria; phylum Pseudomonadota; class Gammaproteobacteria; order Burkholderiales; family Rhodocyclaceae; genus JAGTRP01. The sequence continues at coordinate 7,572 of JBLNBI010000271.1, forward strand.
CGCAGGACGAAATTCACCACCTCGTTGCGGAAGTCCTTGGGATTGGAAATGCCGGCCGGCTTCTCGATCTTCTCCAGCTCGTCGTTCAGGGCTACCCGGTCGAGGATCTCGCCGGTGTTGGGATCCCGAAATTCCTGGTCCTGGATCCAGAAGTCGGCATAGACCACGTAGCGGTCGAAGATGTTCTGGCCGTATTCCGAATAGCTTTCCAGGTAGGCAGTCTGGATTTCCTTGCCGATGAATTCCGCGTAGCGGGGCGACAGGTATTCCTTCAGGAAGCGCAGGTAGCGCTCCTCCACTTCCGGTTGGTACTGCTCCTGCTCGATCTGCTGTTCGAGGACGTACATCAGGTGCACCGGATTGGCGGCCACTTCCCGGTGGTCGAAGTTGAACACCCGGGACAGGATCTTGAAGGCGAAGCGGGTGGAAAGCCCGGTCATGCCCTCGTCCACCCCGGCGAAATCCCGGTACTCCTGGTAGCTCTTGGCCTTGGGATCGGTGTCCTTGAGGTTCTCGCCGTCGTAGATCTTCATCTTGGAGAAGATGGAGGAATTCTCCGGTTCCTTCAGGCGGGACAGCACCGAGAACTGGGCCATCATGCGCAGGGTGTCCGGGGCGCAGGGAGCCTTGGACAGGGACGAGTTGGCCAGCAGCTTCTCGTAGATGTGGATTTCGTCGGACACCCGCAGGCAGTAGGGCACCTTGACGATGTAGATGCGGTCCAGGAAGGCCTCGTTGTTGCGGTTGTTCTTGAAGGACATCCACTCCGCTTCATTGGAGTGGGCCAGGATGAGGCCGTCGAAGGGGATGGCGCCGAAGCCTTCCGTCCCCTTGTAGTTGCCTTCCTGGGTGGCGGTCAGCAAGGGATGCAGGACCTTGATGGGCGCCTTGAACATTTCGACGAATTCCAGGATGCCCCGGTTGGCCAGGCACAGGCCGCCGGAGTAGGAATAGGCGTCGGTGTCGTTCTGGGAGTACTTCTCCAGCATGCGGATGTCGATCTTGCCCACCAGGGAGGAAATATCCTGGTTGTTCTCGTCTCCCGGCTCGGTCTTGGAGACGGCGATCTGGGACAGGACGGAGGGGCGCAGCTTCACCACCCGGAACTTGGTGATGTCGCCGCCGAACTCGTGCAGGCGCTTCACCGCCCAGGGGCTCATGATGGAGCCCAGGTAGCGGCGGGGGAT
>JBLNBI010000272.1:0-9743 GCA_050259815.1 Actinomycetota bacterium
CCGGCGTCTGGAAGCTGGCCGCCACGGTCTGGCCCAGGTCCACCACCCGGTCCACCACCACCCCGGAAACCGGCGAGGTGATCACCGTGTAGTTGAGATTCACCTTGTCCTTGTCCGCCGCCGCCCGGGCCTGGGCCAACTGGGCTTCCGCCGACTTGCGGGTCTGCAGGGCCTGGTCGTAGTCCTGGCGGGAAACGTATTCCTTCTCCAGCAGCGTCTTCATGCGGGCCTCGTTGGCCCGGGCCAGGTCCAGGGAGGTGGCGATATTGACCACATTGGCCTGGCTCTGCCGGGCCTGGGCAGCCAGCAGGGACTGGTCCAGTTCCAGGAGGGGCTGGCCCTTCTCCACCTTGTCGTTGAAATCCACGTACAGCTTCTTCACCGTGCCGGAAACCTGGGTACCCACATTGACCAAGGTGACCGGGTTCAGGGTGCCGTTGGCGGAGACGGTCTGGGTAACGTCGCCCTTGGCGACTTCCTGCAGGCGGTAGCGCTTCTCGGGGGCCTGGTTGGCCTGGTCCCGGTAATACCAGACGCCGGTGCCGACGGCAGTGGCGCCGACGACGGCGGCAACGATGATCTTGGTGACGGACAGTTTCATGGTCATTGTTTTCCTTCTCCCGGCAGGAGCAGGCTGTAATCCAGGGCGCCCATGGACTGGGCCAGGGCGGCGCGATAGACATTCCAGTCCAGGGTGGCCTGGATACGCTGCTGGCGGGCCGAAGCCAGGGCACTCTGAGCATTGAGGACATCGAGGATGCTCCCCACCCCTGCCTTGTAGCGGCCCAGGGCCATGCGCTCCGACGCCTCGGCGCTGGCCACCAGGTCGGCGGAGGTCTTGAGGGCCTGGGTGGAAGCCACCAGGCTCTGGTAGGCCTTCCAGACGTCCAGGGCTACCTGCTGGCGGATGCGTTCCCGCTGGGCTTCCCGGGTCTCGACCAGGGCCTCGGCGTTGCGGACCCGGTAGGTGGTGTTGATACCGGAAAAGATCGGCAGGCTCAGGGTCACCCCGACAACGCCGCCATTGGTGGAACGGCCGCCCAGCTCCTGCCAGGTGGGGCCGGCGGCCAGGGAAACCGTGGGCAGGCCGGAAGCCCGGGCGACATCCACATTGGCCCGGGCGGCATTGACCTGGGCCTCGGCGGCCTTCAGGTCAGGCCGGCGGCGGCGGGCTTCATCGATGAGGGCATTGATGTCCCGCTCAAAGGCAGCTTCCGGCAGGGCGGCGGGGAAGTCGGCCAGGGCGAGGGCCTGGTTGGCGTCGAAGCCCATGACATTGGCCAGGGTCCCCAGGGCATTGCGGGCGTCGCCCTCGGCCCGGATGCGGTTGAGGGTCGCCTGGGACCAGGCGGTCTGGGCCTGGAGGCGATCCACCGGCGTCGCCACCCCCACCTTGTAGCGGGTATCCGCCGCCAGGAAGCTCTCGTGGCTGGCCCGCTCCGCTTCCCGGGAGGCATCCACGGCGGCCCGGGTCGCCTGGGCGGCGTAGTAGGACTGGAGGGCGGTCAGGAATATCTGCTGGACGGTGGCGTCCTGGGTAGCCGCGAAGGCCGCCAGGAGCTGCCGGGCGTTTTCCACATTGGCCGACCGGGTGCCGAAGTCGAAAAGGAGCCAGGACAGGGTAAGGGACGCCGTATTCTGATTGGTCCCCCGGCCCTCGACCCAATTGCGGCCGGCCGTGCCCTTGCCATCCAGGCTGGGCAGCCAGGCGGAACGGGCCACGCCGACCAGGGCGGCCTGGGCGCGGGCATTAGCCCACACTTCCCGGGTCTGGGGATTGTTGCAGAGGGCGAGGTCGGCCACTTCCACGGCCGTCAGCGCCCCGGTGGGCGCAGCCACGGCGCAGGGGACGTCGGTGCCGCGGCCGGATTGGGCCGGAGACGGCCTGGCAGGCGCCATGGCCTGGGTGTCGAAGGGATCGCCCAGGCCGGCGGCGGCAACGGCAAACGGCGCCGCCCCAAGACAGCAGGCAAGGAGAAACTGCGACCCTTTCAAGGGCATGGCCATGGGACTCGAAGATCGAAAGACGACAAGTTTACCCGCTACCGACCCGCCGGTCATTGGATCAGACGTTACAGTTTGTATCCCCCGCCGGCTGCGGCCTATGCCCCATTGCGGTAAAATTTCAGGATGCTCTATTCCCTCATCCGCAAATTCTTTTTCTCCCTCGACGCCGAGACCGCCCACGGCCTCGGCATGAGCGGCGTCTCCCTCCTCAACGCTTCCGGCCTGGCCGGCTGCCTGGCCAAGCCGGTGGCTTCCTGCCCCGTGGAAGTGATGGGCCTCAAGTTCCCCAATCCGGTCGGCCTTGCCGCCGGCCTGGACAAGAACGGCGACTACATCGACGGACTGGCGGCCCTGGGTTTCGGTTTCATCGAAATCGGCACCATCACCCCCCGCCCCCAGCCCGGCAACCCGAAGCCCCGCCTGTTCCGCATCCCCGAAGCCCAAGGCATCATCAACCGCATGGGCTTCAACAACGACGGCGTGGACCGGCTGCTGGAGAACGTCCGCCTGGCCGAATTCCCGAAGAAGGGCGGCATCCTGGGCATCAATATCGGCAAGAACGCCACCACCCCCATCGAGAAGGCCGCCGACGACTACCTGATCTGCCTGGACAAGGTGTATGGTTCCGCCAGCTACATCACCGTCAATATCTCGTCCCCCAATACCAAGAACCTGCGGGAGCTGCAGAAGGACGAGGCCCTGGACGACCTCCTCTCCCAGCTCAAGAAGCGCCAGGAAAAGCTGGCCGACAAGCACGGCAAGTACGTGCCTATGACCTTGAAGATCGCCCCGGACCTGGACGACGAGCAGGTCACCGCCATCGCCGACGCCCTGCGCCGGCACCGCATGGACGGCGTCATCGCCACCAACACCACCCTTTCCCGGGAAGGGGTCGAGGGCATGCCCAACGCCGCCGAGACCGGCGGCCTCTCCGGAGCGCCGGTCTTCCGCAAATCCACCGAGGTGCTGAAGAAGCTTTCCACGGCCCTGGCCGGGGAATTGCCCATCATCGGCGTGGGCGGCATCCTGTCCGGCGCCGACGCTGTGGCGAAGATCGATGCGGGCGCCAGCCTGGTGCAGGTCTACAGCGGCTTCATCTACCGAGGGCCGGAACTGGTGGGCGAAGTTGCGTCCAGCCTGGCCGGCGTCCTCAACCGGAAGAAATAGGGCTATAAGAAAAACGTATAAGCCCTTCTTTTTGTGTGGTTGTTTGGCAACCCACAAACCCGGATAATTTTCGCCCTCACCCGATTTCCACCACGCATGAGCCATTACCTTTTCATTCTCGTCGGCACCATCCTGGTGAACAACGTCGTGCTGGTCCGGATTCTGGGCTTGTGTCCCTTCATGGGCGTTTCCAAGAAGTTGGATACGGCCTACGGGATGGGGGCCGCCACGACTTTCGTGCTGACCCTGGGCACCGGCGCCAGCTGGATCATCGACCGCTACCTGCTGGTCCCCTTCGACCTCACCTACCTGCGCATCATCGCCTTCATCGTCACCATCGCCGCCTTCGTGCAGCTCACTGAAATGGTGATCCAGAAGACCAGCCCGGTGCTCCACCAGACCCTGGGCATCTACCTGCCCCTCATCACCACCAACTGCGCCGTGCTGGGGGTGCCCCTGCTGGCCCTGGGCGCCAAGTACAACTTCGTCGAGTCGCTCCTGTTCGGCGCCGGCAGCTCCATCGGCTTTTCCCTCGCCCTCATCCTGTTCGCCGGTATCCGGGAACGGATCGAAGGCGCCGACGTGCCCACCTATTTCAAGGGCACCGCCATCGCCCTGGTCACCGGCGGGCTGATGAGCCTGGCCTTCATGGGCTTCGCCGGACTGGACAAGTACCAATGATGCTCTCCGCCCTTGCCGTCATGGCCCTGGGGGCCGTCATCCTGGGCGCTGCCCTCGGTTACGCCTCCATCAAGTTCAAGGTGGAAGGCGATCCCCTGGTGGACAAGATCGATTCCGTCCTGCCCCAGACCCAGTGCGGCCAGTGCGGCTATCCCGGTTGCCGGCCCTACGCCGAAGCCATTTCCAAGGGCGAGGCCGACATCAACCTCTGCCCCCCCGGTGGTACCGACGGGGTCAAGAAGCTGGCCGACCTCCTCGGCCGCGAAGCCAAGCCCCTGAACGCCGAGGAAAAGCCCAAGCAGGTCGCCCTCATCGACGAGAACATCTGCATCGGCTGCACCCTGTGCATCCAGGCCTGCCCGGTGGACGCCATCGTTGGCGCGGCCAAGCAGCTCCACACCGTGGTTGCCGGCCTGTGCACCGGCTGCGAACTGTGCCTGCCCCCCTGCCCGGTGGAATGCATTTCCATGGAGGTCATCCCGGAAACCGTGGATAACTGGAAGTGGAAATACCCGGTCATCGAAATCAGGAAAGCCGCCTGATGCTGCAACTGTTCAAGTTCAAGGGCGGCGTCAAGCCGGCCACCAACAAGGCCCAGTCCGTCACCCTGCCCATCGCGGCAGCGCCGATTCCTTCCCGGGTCGCCATCGCCCTGCACCAGAGCATCGGCGGCACGCCGCGGCCCATTGTTGCCGTAGGCGACAAGGTCCTGAAGGGCCAGAAGATCGGCGAGGCCGACGGCTGGGTATCCGCCGCCGTCCATGCCTCCACCTCGGGCACCGTCATCGAGGTCGGCATGTATCCGGCCGCCCATCCCTCCGGCCTCACCGCCGCCGCCGTGGTCATCGAGCCGGACGGCGAGGACCGCTGGATCGAGCGCCAGCCCGTCGATTACCAATCCATGGAACCGGAAGCGGTCCGGGAGCTGCTGCGCGAATCCGGCGTGGTGGGCCTGGGCGGCGCCGTCTTCCCCAGCCACGCCAAGCTCCAGCCGTCCAAGACCGTTCCCATGGAGGAACTGGTGATCAACGGCGCCGAGTGCGAGCCCTATATCACCTGCGACGACCTCCTGATGCGGGAGCGGGCCGAGGAAGTGGTGCGCGGCGCCGGCGTCTTCCGGGATCTCCTGAAACCCAAGCGGGTGCTCATCGGCATCGAGGACAACAAGCCGGAAGCGATCGCCGCCATGACCGCCGCGGTCAAGGCCCTGGGCGCCGAGTTTTCCGAATTCGAAGTGGTGGCCGTCCCCACCCGCTACCCGGCGGGCGGCGCCAAGCAGCTCATCCGCGTCCTCACCGGCAAGGAAGTGCCCAACGGCAAGCGCTCCACCGACCTGGGCGTCCAATGCTTCAACGTCGCCACCGCCTACACCGCCTGGCGGGCCCTGGCCCACGGCGAGCCGGTGGTCTCCCGCCTGGTGACCCTGACCGGCAACGTGGGTGAGCCCCGCAACTGGGAGGTGCTGATCGGCACCCCCATGGACGAGCTCCTGAAGATCGCCGGCCCCAAGGCCGACACCGACGGCGCCATCATGGGCGGGCCGATGATGGGCTTCCTGGTGCCGGACCTGAAAGCGCCCGTGGTCAAGGCCACCAACTGCCTGATCGCCCATTCCCCGACCCTCTTCCCGCCCAAGCCCGCCGAGATGCCCTGCATCCGCTGCGGCGCCTGCGCCGAGGCCTGCCCCCACGAGCTGCAGCCCTTCGAGCTGTACTGGTTCTCCCGGGCCAAGAATTTCGGCAAGACTCAGGAATACGCCCTCTTCGACTGCATCGAGTGCGGCTGCTGTTCCTTCGTCTGCCCGTCCCGCATTCCCCTGGTCCAGTATTTCCGCTTCGCCAAGAGCGAGATCTGGGCCCGGGAGCGGGATAAGAACGCCGCCGACGGCGCCAAGGCCCGTTTCGAATTCAAGCAGGCCCGGGAGGAACGGGAAAAGGTCGAGAAGGCCGAGAAGCTGGCCAAGGCCGCTGCCGCCCAGGCCGCCAAGAAGGCAGCCGAAGCCGCTGCCGCGGCGGCCGGTGGCGAAGCCACTGCAGATACCGCCCCGGCAGTCGATCCCGAAGCCGCCAAGAAAGCCGCCATCGCCGCCGCCATGGCCCGGGCAGCTGCCCAGCGGGCCGCGGCCGCCCCGAAGAACACCGACCACCTGACGGCCGACCAGCAGGCCCAGATCGCCGAGGTGGATGCGCGCCGTGCCCAGGCCGACCAGGCTGCCGAGCCGCCCGCCAACGACAAGAACGACTGAGCCATGGAATTTTCCACTTCCCCCTATCTCCTCAAGGAAGCCTCCGTCCAGCGGGTCATGCTCAAGGTGCTGCTGTCGCTCCTGCCGGGCATCGCCGCCTATGTCTGGTTCTTCGGCCCGGCGGTGCTAGTGCAGATCGCCCTGGCCACCGCCACCGCCCTGGTGGCCGAGGCCGCCATGCTGAAGGTCCGGGGCAAGCCCCTGGGGCTGTTCCTGTCCGACCTGTCTGCCGTCCTGACCGCCTGGCTCATCGCCCTCACCTTCCCGCCCATCGTGCCCTGGTGGCTCATGGTGGCCGGCACCCTGTTCGCCATCGTCATCGCCAAGCAGCTCTACGGCGGCCTGGGCCAGAATCCCTTCAACCCGGCCATGATCGCCTTTGCGGTGTGCATCGTCTCCTTCCCGGCGCTCATGTCCCAGTGGCCCGGCGTCGGCGGCGACTTCGCCGCCCAGCTCCAGGCTATTTTCGGCCACGGGCCGCGCCTGGACGGCCTCACCGGCGCCACGCCCCTGGATGCCCTGAAGACGGCCCTGAAGCTCGATGCCGAACACGCCACCGTCGCCGGTGTCCTGGCCGACACCAAGGTCTATGGCCTGATGGCCGGCCACGGCTGGGAGTGGGTGTCCCTGGGCTACCTGCTGGGGGGCATCTGGCTGGTGCAGCAGCGGGTCATCACCTGGCATATTCCCACCGCCTTCCTGGCGACCATGGCCGCCATCGGCGGTGCCCTCTGGGCCTGGCAGCCGGCCGCCTTCGCCAACCCGGTCTTTCACGTCCTGGTGGGAGGCGCCATGCTGGGCGCCTTCTTCATCGCCACCGACCCGGTGACCGGTGCCACCACGCCCAAGGGCAAGCTCATCTTCGCCGCCGGCGCCGGCCTCCTGACCTACCTGATCCGCGTCTTCGGCGGCTATCCGGACGGGGTCGCCTTCGCCGTGCTGCTGATGAACATCTGCGTCCCCCTGATCGACATGTATACCCAGCCGCCGGTGTTCGGCATGAAAGGCAAGTGACATGATTGCCGCCAAGGAACCCACCGCGCCCGTCATGGCGGTCCGTACCGCCGTCATCCTGTTCTTCTTCGTGGTCGCCTTCACCGCCGCCCTGGCCGTGGTCTATTTCGCCACCAAGCCGGGCATCGATGCCGCCGCGGCGGAGGAAAAAATGCGGGCCATCAACGAGGTGCTGCCCAAGGAGCTCTACGACAACGATCTGCTGGCCGACACCCTGAAGCTTCCCGTCACCCCGGAGCTGGGCCTGGACGACGAATCCCTGGTCTACCGCGGCCGTCGGGCCGGCGAGCCTTCCGCCCTGGTCCTGGAGACCGTGGCGCCGGACGGTTATTCCGGCAAAATCCGCATGCTGGTGGCGGTCAAGGCCAATGGCGAGCTGGCCGGCGTCCGGGTCACCCAGCACAAGGAAACCCCGGGCCTGGGCGACTACATCGAGCCCAAGAAGGACAAGAACAAATCGCGCCCCTGGGTCACCCAGTTCGACGGCCTTTCCCTGGACAAGGCCCCGTCGCCGGAATGGAAGGTGAAGAAGGATGGCGGCCGCTTCGATTCCGTGGCCGGCGCCACCGTCACCCCCCGGGCCGTGGTCAAGGCCGTGCACAAGGCCCTCAAGTACGCCGGCGAAAACCGGGACCGCCTGTTCGCCTCGAACTAAAGGATAGAGACATGCTCATCAGCCTCGCGGAAATCAAGCAGATCAGCTGGAACGGCATCTGGAAGCAGAACAGCAGCCTGGTGCAGATCCTCGGCATGTGCCCCCTGCTGGCGGTGACCACCACCCTGGTCAATGGCGTCATGCTTTCCTTCGCCACCCTGTTCGTGATGGCGGCTTCCAATTTCGTGGTGGCCTGCCTGCGCAACCTGATCCCCTACGAAATCCGCATCCCGGTGTTCATCCTGGTGGCCGCCGCCCTGGTGACGGTGGTGGACCTGGGGATGAACGCCTACATGCACGACATGTACAACATCCTGGGCATCTTCATCCCCCTCATCATCACCAACTGCCTGGTGCTGGCCCGGATCGAAGCCTTCGCCGCCAAGAACGGCGCCCTCGCCTCCGCCCTAGACGGCGCCATGATGGGCGTCGGCATGGTATGGACCCTGGGCCTCCTGGGCGGCCTGCGGGAGCTGGTCGGCAACGCCACCCTGTTCGGCGGCATCGACCTGGTGGTGCCGGGCCTCTCTCCCATCCACCTCATCGACGACTACCCCGGCTTCCTGATCGCCGTCCTGCCCCCCGGCGCCTTCATCGGACTGGGCTGCCTGGTGGCCTGGAAGAACTGGTACGAGGCCCGGGCCGCCGAGCGGGAAAACCGCAAGCCTCCCGAGCCCGTCATGGCCGGCGGCTGCCACTAAGCCGTGAAGAAGCCGGACATCGCCGAGTTCTACGCCCGCCTGCAGGCGGCCAACCCGGCGCCCACCACCGAGCTTCACTACGAGACCCCCTTCCAGCTCCTGATCGCCGTTCTGCTGTCGGCCCAGGCGACGGACGTGGGGGTCAACAAGGCCACTGCCCGCCTCTTCCCCGCCGCCCCCACCCCGGAAGCCATGCTGGCCCTGGGCGAGGAAGGGGTGGCGGACTACATCAAGACCATCAATTTTTTCCGCACCAAGGCGAAGAACGTGGTCGCCACCTGCCGGCGGCTGATCGAGGAGCACGGCGGGGAAGTGCCCGCCGACCGGGAGGCCCTGGAAGCCCTGCCCGGCGTCGGCCGCAAAACCGCCAACGTCATTCTCAACACCGCCTTCGGTCACCCTGCCATCGCCGTGGACACCCACATCTTCCGGGTCTGCAACCGCACCGGCCTGGCCCCGGGGAAGACCCCCCTCGACGTGGAACTGAAGCTCCTCAAGGTCACCCCGCCCCAGTACCAGCACGACGCTCACCACTGGCTCATCCTCCACGGCCGCTACGTCTGCAAGGCCCGGCGGCCGGAGTGCGAGCGCTGCATCCTCACCGACCTGTGCGACTACTTCCGCAAGGTCCAGCCCCTCAAATGAGCGTCGCCAGCGCCCTGGCCAGCGGCTTCGAGCCCACGCCTCAGCTGGCGGAGGCCGCCGTGCGCCAGGCCATGGAGAAGGCGGACCTTGCCCAGGCAGGAGGCATCGTCCTCTTCCTGTCGGCGGATTTCGCCCGCCACGCCCACGCCGCCGTCCTGGCGGCCGCCCGGGCGGCCGGCTCCCTACAGGTGGCCGGGATGGTGGTGCCGGGATTGTTCACCGAAGCGGGCTGGAGCCTGGACCGGCCGGCCGCGGCGGCCCTGGCCCTGGGTAACGGCCTGGCCCTCGGCCCTGCCTCCGGGGATGGAAACGGCCCGTTCCTTTCCCTTTCCGCCAATTCCGCCCTGCCTCCCGAGTGGCAGGGGCCGCCGTCCCGGTTCGGCCTGATGCAGAACGATGTTCCCCTGTGGCAGGCGGGCCGCCTGGCGGAGACCGGCAGGATGCAGACCGCAGTCCGCGGCGCCCGCTGCCGGCTGTCGGTTTCCACCGGCCTGCGCCTCCTGGGCCCGGCCCAGGCCATCGACCAGGCCCGGAACCACGATCTCATCCGTTTCGGGGGAATGGCGGCAGTGGAGAGCCTCATCCGTATTCTGCCGCCGGAAATCCGGGAACGCTCGCCCTTGCCCAC
>JBLNBI010000273.1:0-3082 GCA_050259815.1 Actinomycetota bacterium
AGGCGAAGAAGGCGGTCTTGGTCAGGGGCGAGTGAGCCACGGCATAGCCCACCTGGCGGCATTCCTCGACGCTCTTGCCGCCTGCGACGGCGACGGTAATGAACTTGGTGGCGCCTTCCCCGTCCCGGACGATGGCCTGGGTCAGTTCGACGGAGACGGCGACGATGGCGGCCTTGACCTCGGCCCAACCGGCATCGCCTTCAGCGGTGAAGCTGGCGCCGGACTGGCCGCTGGCGATCATCACGAAGGAATCGTTGGTGGAGGTGTCGCCATCTACGGTGATGCAGTTGAAGGAAGCGTCGGCCGCTTCCTTGACCAGCTCGTCCAGCAGGGGTTGGGCGATGCCCGCGTCGGTGGCGACGAAACCCAGCATGGTGGCCATGTTGGGCTTGATCATGCCGGCGCCCTTGGACATGCCGGTAATGGTGACCGTCTTGCCACCGACGGTAACGCGCCGGGAAGCTGCCTTGGCGATGGTGTCGGTAGTCATGATGGCGTGGGCGGCGGCGTGCCAGTTGTCGGCCTTGAGATCGGCGGCGCAGCCGGGCAGGCCGGCGACCAGGCGATCCACCGGCAAGGGCTCCAGGATCACCCCGGTGGAAAACGGCAGCACTTGGTTGGCAGAAACGCCCAGGGTCGCCCCGACGGATTCGCAGGTGGCCTGGGCGGCCTGGCGGCCCGGCTCGCCGGTGCCGGCGTTGGCGATGCCGGTGTTGATGACCAAGGCCCGGATGCCCTTGCCCGCCTCCAGATGCTGGCGGCAGAGCTGGACCGGAGCGGCGCAGAAGCGGTTTTGGGTGAATACGCCGGCGACGGTGCAGCCCGCATCGAGGGCGATGAGGGTCAGGTCCCGGCGGTTCTTCTTGCGGATTTCCGCCTCGGTGACGCCCAGGCGGACGCCGGCGACGGGGAAGAGCTGATCGGGAGCGGGGGTCTGGTAATTGACTGGCATCGTTGTTCTCACCTTTAAAAGCAAACGGGCGCCCCGCAGGGCGCCCGACAGGATTCAGCGCATCAGCTCAGCTTGCCGTGGCAATGCTTGTACTTCTTGCCCGAGCCGCAGGGACAGGGATCGTTGCGGCCGATCTTGGGGCCGGCGGAGGCCGGCTCCTGGGCGGCCTCGTCGGCCTCCTCGCCATCGGCCAGGGCCTCGTCGTAGTCGGCGTGCTGGTATTTCACATTCTGCACGTCGGAATGGGGAGCGGTTTCCTCCACGTCTTCCGGGGTGCGGATCTGGACGGTGAACACCACCCGGGTGACTTCCTTGCGAACCAGGTCGAGGAGGCCCTCGAACAGCTCGAAGGCTTCCCGCTTGTATTCCTGCTTCGGGTTCTTCTGGGCGTAGCCGCGCAGGTGGATGCCCTGGCGCAGATGGTCGAGGGCCGCCAGGTGCTCGCGCCAATGGCTGTCCAGGCTCTGGAGCATGACGTTGCGCTCGAACTGGTGGAAGGTGTCGTCGCCCACCATGGCCAGCTTGGCCTGGTAAGCCTGGTCGGCGCCCTCGATGATGCGGGCCAGGATGTCGTCGTCGGACAGGGTCGGCTCGTTCTTGAACCACTCGGCAACCGGCGCATCGATCTGCAGCTCGGCGGCCAGGGCTTTCTGGAGCCCGTCCATGTCCCACTGCTCCTCCACCGACTCCGCCGGCACATAGATGCGGAAGATGTCGGCGATGACGCCTTGGCGCATGGCGGTGATGGTCTCGGAGATGTCCTCGGTCTCCAGCAGTTCGTTGCGCTGCTGGTAGATGACCTTGCGCTGGTCGTTGGCCACGTCGTCGTATTCCAGCAGTTGCTTGCGGATGTCGAAGTTGCGGGCCTCCACCTTGCGCTGGGCGGATTCCAGGGAGCGGGTGACCAGGGGATGCTCGATGGCCTCGCCTTCGGGCATCTTGAGCTTGTCCATGATGGCCCGCAGGCGCTCGCCGGCGAAGATGCGGAGAAGCGGATCGTCCAGGGACAGGTAGAAGCGGGAGGACCCCGGGTCGCCCTGGCGGCCGGCACGGCCGCGGAGCTGGTTGTCGATGCGGCGGGATTCGTGGCGCTCGGAGCCGATGATATGAAGGCCGCCGGCTGCCAGGACCTGCTCGTGGAGCTGCTGCCACTCGGCCTTGAGGGCGGCGATCTGGGATTCTTTCTGATCGGCCGGAATGGACTCGTCGTCCTTGATGGCCGCGATGATCTTTTCCACGCTGCCGCCCAACACGATGTCGGTACCGCGGCCCGCCATGTTGGTGGCGATGGTGATGACGCCGGGGCGGCCGGCCTGGACCACGATCTCGGCTTCCCGGGCGTGCTGCTTGGCGTTCAGCACCTGGTGGGGCAGCTTTTCCTTGTCCAGGAGGCTGGAGAGGAGCTCCGAGTTCTCGATGGAGGTGGTGCCCACCAGCACCGGCTGGCCGCGCTTATGGCAGTCCCGGATGTCGGCGATGATGGCGGCGTACTTCTCTTCGGCCGTCTTGTACACCAGGTCGTTCATGTCCTTGCGGATCATGGGGCGGTGGGTCGGGATGACGACAGTCTCCAGCCCGTAGATCTGGTGGAATTCGTAGGCTTCCGTATCGGCGGTACCGGTCATGCCGGCCAGCTTGCCGTACATGCGGAAGTAGTTCTGGAAGGTGATGGAGGCCAGGGTCTGGTTCTCGGCCTGGATCTGCACGCCTTCCTTGGCTTCCACGGCCTGGTGCAGGCCGTCGGACCAGCGGCGGCCCGGCATGAGACGGCCGGTGAATTCGTCGACGATGATGATTTCGCCATTCTGCACCACGTAGTGCTGGTCCTTGTGGAACAGGGTCAGCGCCCGCAGAGCGGCGTTCAGGTGGTGCATGAGGGTGATATTGGCGGCCTCGTAGAGGCTGCGGCCCTCCTGCAGCAGGCCGGACTCCAGAAGGAGCTGCTCGGCGCGCTCGTAGCCGGCTTCGGACAGATGCACCTGGTGGCCCTTTTCGTCCACCCAGTAGTCGCCTTCGCCCTCTTCCGTCTCGGCCCGGGAGAGCAGGGGCACCACGGCCCGCATGCGCTGGTAGAGCTCGGTATGGTCTTCGGCCTGGCCGGAAATGATGAGGGGGGTACGGGCTTCGTCG
>JBLNBI010000274.1:0-2585 GCA_050259815.1 Actinomycetota bacterium
AACACGTGCTCACCACCGACCAGGAAGATATCTACAACGAACTGGCAAAGGCGTGGCAGGTGGTTCTCGGCAACATCGACCAGGCTATTGCCGAGACCAGGGCAGAACTGAATTCCTCCGCCAAGAGTGCGGCCTATTCAGCCTTCTGGGGGGCGCAGCAGCGGTTTTTCAACCAGATCATCACCTCCATGCAAATGCCGGCGGTGCTTGAGGATGTGGCGGCGCAGATCGACCAGGGGAAGGCGGCGGTGCTGCAGCTGGTGAACACCAACGAGGCGGTGCAGGATCGTCAGCTGGCGCAGATGGAGCCGGAAGCCAGTCTCGAAGACCTGGACATGACTCCCCGGGAAAACCTCATGCAGTTCATCGAGAACTCGTTCCCGACCCAGCAGTTCGAAGAGTACGAGGACGACGAGGGGAATATCCGTTCCCGTCCCGTGGTCGATGCCAGCGGCAACCCGGTGCAGAACGCCGAGGCGGTAGCCATGAAAGAGGCGTTGCTCGATCGCCTGGGAGCCATCAAGGTGCCGGACGGGCCGATCGAGTTGCTTCTGAATCAGTTCGGCGCCGAGGCGGTGGCCGAGGTGACGGGACGGGGCCAACGCATCGTCTACCGCATGGAAGAGGGTGTACGGCGCAAGGTGGTGGAGAAGCGGGGCCGCTCCGCAGCGGAAGCCGACGCCGATGCCTTCATGGCCGATAAGAAGCAGATCCTGGTGTTCTCCGATGCCGGCGGTACCGGCAGGAGCTACCATGCCGACCTCTCGAAGATCAACCAGCGGCAGCGGGTCCATTACCTGGTGCAGCCGGGATGGCGGGCGGATAAGGCGGTTCAGGGATTTGGCCGCACCCACCGGACCAACCAGGCGAGCGCCCCGGAATACAAGCTGGTCTCCACCAACCTCAAGGGCCAGCGGCGGTTCATTTCCTCCATCGCCCGGCGTCTCGACCAGCTGGGCGCCCTCACCAAGGGGGAGCGTCGTACCGGCAGCCAGGGGCTATTTAAGGCGACGGACAACCTGGAAAGCGAATACGCCACCAACGCCCTGCAACGGCTGGTGCGCGACTCCTTCCGGGGCGAAGAGAAGCGCATCGATTTCGCCGACATCTTCCAGACCAAGATGGGCCTGCGTGGTCTCATCGACGAGCGCAGCGGCACTCTCAACGAGACCCGCCTGCCATCCATCCCGCAGTTCTTGAACCGGATCCTCTCTTTGGAGATCCCCGACCAGAACCGGCTTTTTGATGCCTTTTTCGAACGGCTGGAGCAGAACATTCACCGGGCCGAGGAGAACGGCACCCTGGAGACGGGGCTGGAGAACTACCACGCAGACAAGGTGGCGTTCAAGGGGGAGCAGAACGTCTACCGTGAGCCGAAGAGTGGGGCGGAAACCAAGTACGTGCAGATGGAGGCGTCGCACAAGGTACAGAAGGTCACGTTCAAGGAGGCGACGAAACTCAGAAACTTCATGGGCTTCTATCGCAACCTGTCCAGCGGCAAGGTATGGGCTGCCCTCGACTACGGCACGGCCACCAATTCGAAGGGCAGCGTCATCGAGGAGGCCCGTCTCGTGGGCCAGACTGCCCGGCAGTCACGCATGGTAGACCAGTACGAACTGAACCGGACGTGGGATAGGAAGTGGGAAAAGCTGGACGAAGCCGACGCCCGTCCCCTGTGGGATGAGCAGTTGGCCAAGGCGAAGGAGTACCACACCGAAAACCTGCACATGATTTCCGGGACGATCCTGCCGATCTGGGACCGCCTGCCGACCGGCAGCAAAGCGGTGCGGGTACTGCGGGTGCAGACTGACGAGGGGCAGCGGTATCTTGGGCGCCTGATCCCCGAAGACGCGGTGAACGGAGTGCTGCGCAACCTGGGGGCTACCCCCAACGCCATGACCTACACTGCGAGTGATGTGTTGGAACGGGTGCAGAGCGGTGGCGTGGCGGAACTGGCCAACGGCTGGCGGCTGAAATCGTCGCTGGTGGCTGGCGGCAGACGGGTGGAACTCGTCGGCACCGATCTGTGGAAGTACGAGGCCGAGCTTGCCAAGGCGGGGGTGTTCAAGGAGCGGCACCAGTTCCAGACGCGATACTTTGTTCCGCCCAATGAGGAGTCGATCGCGGCAGTGACCGCCTCACGGCCCGTGGTGGAAATCTCCGGAGGCAGCAGCGCCAACTTCGCCCTCGTTGACTGGTCATCTTCCGGCGTCCCCGTGGCCGATGCGCAGCAGTGGGTTACCACTCTCCCCTTTGCCGATCGAGTGAACGTGGTTGAGTTTTACGATGATCTGCCGGAGGCGGCACAGGCCGAGATTGAAAAATCCGGTCTCAACCCCCGCCGTGTGCAGGCCATGGAGTTGAAGGGAACCCTGCACGTCATTGCCGATCATATACCCGACATGACCCGTGTCCGCACGCTGGTCATGGGGCACGAGCTGGCCCATGCCGGCCAAACGGAAAAGATCGTGGATCTGGCGGTGGATTGGTTCAAACGGACCAAGGACGGCAACACCGAACAGGCCCGGACGGCACAGGCCATGCTCCGCCAGGTGGCGCAGCGGTATAAGTACAACCCGGAGGAT
>JBLNBI010000275.1:0-10424 GCA_050259815.1 Actinomycetota bacterium
CGCCAGATCGCCTCCCTCATGGTGCCCCGGGCGGACATCGTCTATCTGGACATCGCCCAGGGCCTGGATTCCAACCTGGAGCGGCTGTTCGACTCCCAGCATTCCCGCTTTCCGGTGTGCCGGGGCGGGCTCCACGACATCCTGGGGGTGACCGGCACCAAGCAGCTCCTCAACCAGATGCACCGGGGCGGCAGCATCGACCTGACGGCCCAGATGCAGCCGGCCATCTACGTGCCGGAATCCCTCACCGGGATGGAGCTTCTGGAGCAGTTCCGGGTGTCGGCCACCCAGATGGTCTTCGTCATCGACGAGTACGGCGAGGTGCTCGGCCTGGTGACCCTCCAGGACGTGCTGGAGGCGGTCACCGGGGAATTCCCCGCCCAGGATAGCGACGAAGCCTGGGCCGTGCAGCGGGACGACGGTTCCTGGCTCCTGGACGGCCTCATCCCCATCCCGGAATTGAAGGACTGCCTCGATCTGAAAGCGGCGCCGGAGGAGGACCGGGGCCGTTACCACACCCTGAGCGGCATGATGATGTGGCTCCTCGGGCGGCTGCCCCGCACCGCCGACGTGGCGGAATGGGAAGGCTGGCGCCTGGAAGTGATCGACCTGGACGGCAAGCGGGTGGACAAGGTGCTGGCCAGCCGGTTGCCCAAGCCGGAAGGCAGCGAAGCGGTATCATGACGGCCGATTCCCTTTGATCCTCCTAATCTTCCTTGAAACGGCGTTTCCTCCTCCTCGCCGGCACGGTTTCCTGCCTCGCCATCCCGGCCTTGATCCTGATCCTCGCCGCCGGCTGGGTGTGTCCGGGCGGGACTTGCCGGGTCACTGAACTGGACCGGCAGGTGCTGGCCGCCTTCCACGCCCTGCGCGGCCCCGGCCTCGACGTGTTTTTTGAGAACGTCACCTGGCTGGGTTCCGTGCTGTTCCTGTTGCCCGTCGGTCTCTGGACGACCTGGCGCATCCGCCATCGGCCCGGCGATGCCGCCCGGCTCGCCCTTTCCCTGGTGGGGGCCGGGCTCCTTGCGTTCGCCACCAAGCCCCTGGTCGGGCGGCCGCGTCCGGACCTCTTCCCCTTTGCTCCCTTGCCGGCGGACCTGTCCTTCCCCAGCGGCCACGCCATGCTGATCACCGCCTTCGCCCTGGGCTGGCTGCTGTTCGCCAAGGAACGGCGGGGCTGGGCCGATGTCGCAGCAGTGGCCGCCCTGATTACTGCCGTGGCCGCCTCCCGCCTCTATCTGCAGGTCCATTTCCCCTCCGACGTAGCGGCGGGGGTGATCGCCGCCACTGCGCTGGTTTTGGGCCTGCACCGGCTGCCCCGGGGCGGCGCAAGGGTTTATGTTTCGAATTAATCGAACGGTAACTTAGTTTTGTTATTGTTTTTCTGTTTGAGGGGGTGGGCTAAGCTTCGGTCTGCTTCATTTCCTTCTAAGGAGTGTCATCAATGAAAAGCTTTGCTCTCTGGACCGCCGTGCTTGCCCTCGGCTTCACGCTGGTAGTGGGCGATGCCGAGGCCGCCCGCCGCTTGGGCGGTGGCCGTTCTTCCGGCATGCAGCGCGAAATGACCATGCCCCAGCGCTCCGTCACCCCGGGGCCGACGGCGCCGGCTCCCCATCAATCCACGGCGCCCACGGCCAACCCGGCTCAGCCCGGCATGGCCACTGCCGCCAACCAGGCCCAACCCAAGCGTTCCTGGCTCGGCCCCGTCGCCGGCCTGGCTGCCGGCCTGGGCCTTGCCGCCCTGGCTTCCCACTTCGGCTTCGGCGAGGGACTCGCCAACATGCTGATGATCGGCCTCCTGATCATGGCGGTGCTGGCGGTGGTGGGCTTCTTCATGCGCCGCAAGGCCGCATCCCAGCAGCCGGCCCTGGCGGGCGCCCACGGCATGCAGTACGCCGGCGGCGCACTCGACAGCGGCAATCGGGTCGCTCCCGAATACGGCGGCAGCGCTGCTCCGGCCGCTGCGGCCACCGCGGCTCCCGCGGGCCGCATCCCCGCCGATTTCGACGTGGATGGCTTCCTGCGCAACGCCAAGGTGAATTTCCTGCGCCTGCAGGCCGCCAATGACGAGGGCAACCTGGAGGACATCCGGGAATTCACCAGCCCCGAGATGTTTGCCGAGATCAAGCTGGAATTCGGCGAGCGGGGCGCCGAGAAGCAGCAGACCGACGTGGTCAGCCTGAACGCCGAGGTGCTGGACGTGATTGACGAGCCTTCCCGCTATGTGGTGAGCGTGCGCTTCAACGGCCTCATCCGCGAAAGCAAGGAAGCCGCGCCGGAAGCCTTCGACGAGATCTGGCACCTGACCAAGCCCCGGGACGGCAGCCGTGGCTGGGTCCTGGCGGGTATCCAGCAAGTCCAGTAAGGGCGCCAAGCCCTGAAAGAAAAAGCGCCGGTGGGGGCAACCCCGCCGGCGCTTTGTTTTGCGTACGGTTCAGCGTTTAGTTGCTGACCCGGCTGCCCAATCGTTCCATCAGGCGTTGCAGGTTGCCGAGGGACAGGAGATGGGCGTAGATGAGGCCCAGTTCGCCGGTGGAGAACAGGGCGTGCACCTGGTCCTTGTCCAGCTTCTGAAGGCGCTGCTCGTCCACCGAGTACAGGCCGTTGAGGCGGAAGGTGGTGCCGTCGGGCAGCTGGGCCTGGGCGTTGGATTCCACCAGCAGGTCGTACTCCTGGAGGTGCTTGCAGAACTCCTGGGTGCGCAGGGCCTGGGTCTGGTACTCCCGCATCAGGTTCAGCATGTTTTCCATGACCGGGGTCGGCTTGCCGTCCTGGAACAGCAGGTCGCCTTCCTCCCGGCTGAAGCAGGGGGCGTTTTCGTCGAAGCAGATGACCACTTCCTCCTGGCCCACGTCCGCCGGGACGAAGGGATAGCGGCGGACGAAGGCGGGCAGGTAGCGGGCGTCCCACTTGCCTTGGGCATCCACGAAGAGGTTCTCGTTTTCCCGCAGGCCCAGGATGGCCACCGGCAGGAACATGCCGTCGCTGGCCTTCACGAAGGTGATGGGGTATTCCCGGCCGGCATCGCCGAATTCCACGGCCACCAGGGGCACGGAATTGGTATTGGCGGCGTAGGCGAACCCGGTCAGGGGCTTGATGCGCAGATCCTTGTGGGTCTCGGAATTGAGGGAAACTACCTTGTCATAGAAAATGAGGTCGGCCATCGAGATGCTTTCGGAATAGGGTTGCGATGAAAAGACCAGCCAAGATACCCCATTCCGCCGGGGCCTTGAAAGATCAGCGGCCGAATTTCTTGTAGCCGGCGCAAGGGTCGGAGCGCACCGAGGACGGGGTGAACCAGAGGATATCGTGGATGCCGGGGACCGCATCCCGGTAGTCTTCGGCCCGGGTCCGGCCGGCTTCCACCTCCACCAGCCCCACCGACACGACCCGCTTCCCGGGCGCCCGGGCCTTGAGGTAGAGGGGCACGCCGATGTCCTGCCGGGCGTGGCTGCGGCCGATGATGGCGACGGAAGCCGGGCCGCCGGCCAGGATGCGGTCGGCCATTACCGCGTCCTTGGCGCGCTGGACGTCGATGAGCTTGTCGATCATCGGGCCGTCGTCGCCGCAATGGCCATCCACCAGCATGCCGCGCAGGGTGGCGTTCTGGTCGGCATTCCAGGGCTGGTTGAGGGCCAGGCGCTCGGGCTCGCCCTTGCCCAGGGCCGCCAGGCCGCCGCCGGCGATGCTCCGGGTGCGGTTGCGGGACAGGTTGGCGGCGACGATGGGCAGTTGCTCCTTCATGGCTACGGTCACGATGGGCCGGTAGAGGGGCCATTCCCAGCCGTTGGACATGTTGCCGGCCTTGGCCACGGCCGTGGATGTGCCACCGGCGCGGCGGGCATCGTCCATGGCCGTCTGCCAGTCGGTGTCGAACTGCTCCATGGCCACGGCCGGCCGCTTGCCCTGGGCCACCAGGCGCTGGAGGAGCTGGGTCTGGATCTGGTGGTGGGCCGGGTTGTCGTGGGTTTCCCCGAGGAGGGCGATGTCGGCGGCGGCGATGCGGTCTTCCGCTTCCAGGGGGGAGAGGAAGCGGCGCTGGGAGACATCCCAGATGCGTCCGGCCAGGGGATGGTCGAGTTGCACCAGGCGGGGCGCTGCACAGCCGGAGATCAGGAAGAGGGCGGCGAGGGCGGCGGCAACAAAGCGGGGAACGGCACGGCGGAGGGCAAGGCGCATGGTCTCGGCGTCGGGCGGGCCCGGGTTTCGAGGGCACCCGTCATCGGTTGATCGAGCCGGAATGATAACGTCTTGCCGGGGCTAGCGGCTTCCGTCCGGTTCCCGCATCGGGCCCGCCATGCCCCGGGGGGGCGTTAGCCGGCTGGCGGTGCTGAAATCGGAGTTCGCCTTGGCGATGTCGCCCTTCCTTTTCCAGGCGGCGCCCCGGTTCAGATAGGCCAGGGCGTAGCGGGGATTGAGGCGGATGGCGGCGTCGTAATCGGCAATGGCCCGGTCCACATCCCCCTTCCGGTCCCAGGCGGTGCCCCGGTGGTAGTAGGCCAGGGGACTGTCCGGGGTGAGGCGGATGGTGGAGTCGTAGTCGGTGATGGCCCGGTCCACATCTCCCTTCTTCTCGAAGGCGATGCCCCGGTTGTAGTAGGCGTCGGCGTAGAGGGGGTTCACCCGGATGGCGTTGTCGAAATCGACGATGGCCTTGTCGATGTTGCCCTGCTTGCCCAGGATGATGCCCCGGTTGGTATGGGCTTCGGCGAAGTGGGGGTCGAGGCGGATGGCGGCGCTGTAGTCCGCCAGGGCCCGCTCCTGGTCGTTCTTCTGGTCCCAGGTGATGCCCCGGTTGAAGTAGGCCTGGGCGTGCTGGGGATCGAGGCGCAGCACCGCGTCGAAATCGGCGATGGCCCGGTTGAGGTCTCCCTTCTGGGCCCACACCACGCCCCGGTTGAAGTAGGCGTGCTCCTCCTGGGGCCTGAGGCGGACGGATTCGTCGAAGTCGGCCAGGGCCTGGTCCAGGTCGCCTTTCTGGAGCCGGGCAGTGCCCCGCAGGGTGTAGGCCTCGGCATCTTCCGGGTTGAGGCGAAGGGCGGCGTCGAAATCCGCCACCGCCTTGTCCAGATTGCCCTTCTGCTCCCAGCTGAAGCCCCGCATGGAATAGGAGGCCGCATCCTGGGGATTGAGCTTGATGGCGTGGTCGAAATCCGCGATGGCCCGGTCCAGGTCGCCGGCCTGGGCGTAGGTCAGTCCCCGCAGGGAATAGACCTGGGCGAAATCCGGATTCACCTTGAGGGCGGCGTCGAAGTCGGCGATGCCCTGTTCGGGGGACTTGTGGCGCACCCACAGGGCCCGCAGGACCAGGGTATTGGCCAGCACCGGCGGCGACAATTCGCCCGAGTCGATGGCCCGGGTGCAGTAGCCGACGGCCTGGGCGGAAAAGAAGGAGGCGGCCGGATTGTCGGCAGCCAGGGCGGCAAGGCCGGTGGAGTTGCTGGCGGAAAGCTCGGCGCATTTCTCCGCGTCGGCGGTGCCATCGGCGAAGGTGGCGGCGCCCGGTAGGGCGAGCAACACAGCCAGCAGGAAGTCTGCCGTTTTCATGGACGCTCCTGGCGGCAAGGAATTTTGGGGCGGTTATCCCGAACCAACCGCCAATGACCAACCGTCAATGGGGTTTTTGCCCTCCATGGGGATGTCGAGGGACGAATTTCCCTGTTGAGACCGGAGTGTCGGCCCTCGGTTCAGAGGTTCGAGGAGAAATCCGGCCTGTAGGGGCCTGGTGAGGCCAAGCCCCGGGGACGGCGCTAGAACGGCCTGGTCCCGTTCGCTGCCTTGTCCCGCTTCGACTCCTGGAACAGGAAGGCCTCCCGTATGTGTTCCCGCAGCAGGTCGTCTTCCCAGGGCTTGGTGATGAATTTGTAGATGGCCCCCAGGTTGATCGCGTCCATGATCGAAGACAGTTCGGTGTAGCCGGAAAGAACCAGGCGGATGGTGTCGGGATACATGTCCTTGACTCGGCTCAGGAAGTCGGCGCCGCTCATCTGCGACATGCGCTGGTCGGCGATGATGACTTGCACGTCGTTGGTCGCCAGCAGCTCGAAGGCTGCTTCCGCGCTGCCCGCCGTCAGGGTGCGGTAGCCGTCCCGCCGCAGCAGGCGCCGCAGGGAGGAAAGGATGTTCTCCTCATCGTCGACCACGAGCAGCGTGCGCCCCGGCTCTTCCTGGCCGGGTTTGTCCAGTGGCAGATGGGTGCCTGCCTCCAGGAGAGCGCCGAAGTCCTCCGCCAGCAGGGGGCGGCTGAAGTAGTAGCCCTGAATCTGGTCGCAGCGATGGCGCCGCAGGAGAGAAAGCTGGGCCTCGGACTCGACGCCTTCGGCGATGACCTGGAGCCTGAGGCTGTGGGCCATGGAAATGACCGAACAGGCGATGGCCGTGTCTTCAGGTTCGAAAGTGATTCCTCGGACGAAGGATTGGTCGATCTTGAGATGGTCGATGGGGAAGCGCTTCAGGTAGTTGAGGCTGGAGTAACCCGTGCCGAAGTCGTCCAGGGAGATGCGGACGCCGATCTTCTTCAGGCTGTGCAGGATGGAGATGGTTTTTTCCGGATCCCGCATGACGGCGCTTTCGGTCACTTCCAGTTCCAGGTGCTGGGCCTGGAGGCCGTGGCTGGCCAGGGTCCGGGACACGAAGTCCACCAGGTTTTCCTGCTGGAATTGCCGCCCCGACAGGTTGACGGAAATGCTGATGTCCGAGAATCCCGCTGCCTGCCAGATCTTGAGCTGTCGGCACGCCTCCTCGATCACCCATTCCCCGATCGGAACGATGAGTCCGTTCTCCTCGGCCAGGGGAATGAAATCGCCGGGGGAGATCAGCCCGGCCGACGGGTGGCGCCAGCGGATCAGGGCTTCGGCGCCGACCACCTGCCCCCGGGCAAGCTCCACCTTCGGCTGATAACAGAGGAGGAATTCCCGGCGTTCGATGGCGCGGCGCAGTCCCATCTCCAGTTCCAGCCGGGCCAGCATGCGGGAATTCATGTCGGGCGCGTAGAACTGGACGCTGTTCCGTCCCTGCTCCTTGGCCTGGTGCATGGCAGCGTCCGCATTGCGCATCAGGGCATCGGCCGCCTCGCCATCCTTGGGGAACACGGCAACCCCCAGGCTGGCGGTCATCACCACCTCCTGGTCCGCCAACTGCATGGGGGCCGCGACAACGCCCGACAGCCTCCGGGCCAGGGAGGCCGCATCATTTTCGCAATCCAGCTCCGAGAGGAGCAGTATGAACTCGTCTCCCCCCAGGCGGGCCACGGTGTCCCCGGGACGGACGAAGGCCGACAGGCGTTCCGCCGTCTGCTTGAGCAGGGCGTCTCCTGCGGCATGGCCGAGGCTGTCGTTGATCAGTTTGAAGTGGTCGAGATCGAGGGCGATCACCGCCACCAGCCGTCCGTTGCGGCTGCCGTGGATCAGTACCTGCTCCAGGCGGTCGGTGAGGAGGCTGCGGTTGGCCAGGCCGGTGAGCGCATCGTGCTGGGTCAGGTAGCGGATGCGTTCTTCGTTTTCCTTGCGGTTGGTGATGTCCACAAATATTCCCAGGTAATGGGTCAGGACGCCCTGCCCATCCCGGATGGCGCTGATGGACTGGAGGACCGGGAAGATTTCCCCGTTCTTGCGCCGGTTCCAGATTTCGCCCATCCAATGCCCGGTCTCGTGGATGGCGGCCCAGATGTTCTCGAAGAAGCCGGCATCGTGGCGGTCCGACCGCATCACCTTGGGCGAGAGGCCCAGGACCTCCTCTTCCCGGTAACCCGTCATGGCGGTGAAGCTTCGGTTGACCGCCAGGATTCTCCGCTCGGCATCGGTGATGAGGATGCCTTCCGTACTGTCCTCGAACACCTTGGCGGCCAGTTGCAGGTCCTTCAACGCCTGGTCGCGCTCATTGCGGGTGCGCAGGGCGCCGATGCCGTAGGCGAGATTCCGGGCCAGGTCGGCCAGCAGGTCTATCTCCTGGTGGTCGAAGGCATCCGGTTCGCCGGCGTGGATCACGAGGACGCCGAAAACCCCAGCCCTGTCCGCCAGCGGCAGTGCGATGTCGGCGGCGTAACCGCCCTTGACGGCCCCGTCGCCCTCGGGCGACGGGGGCTGATCGCCGGAAGAGTCATGGCTGACCTGGATGGAGCCGGTCCGGATGGCCCTGCCGGCAGGGCCTTTTCCCTGCCCACCGTCGGCCCAGGTCATCGGCGTCTGGTCCAGATAGCCGTCATCGAGGCCGAAGCGCGCGACGGGGTGCACCGACCGCCCCTTGTCGTTTTCCGCGTAGCCCACCCACGCGAAGACATAGCCGCCGATGTCGACGATGGTGCGGCATGTTTCCTGCAGGAGCGCACCCTCGTCCGTGGCGTGCACCAGGGCCTCGTTGCAGCGCGAAAGGGTGCGCAAGGCACGGTTGAGGCGCTGGAGCGCCGTTTCCGCCCGCCGGCGCTCGGCAATTTCGCCCTCCAGTTCCCGGGTCCGGTCCCGGACCTTGCGTTCGAGGGCCAGATTCTGGTTGCGCAATTCCAGTTGCAGGCGGACCCGTTGTAGGACCAGGGGAGGGTTGAGGGGTTTGTGGATATAGTCCAGCGCTCCCAGTTCCAGGCCCAGTTCCTCGTCCCGGGGGGAATTGCTGGCGGTGAGGAAGATGATGGGGATATCCCGGCTACGGGGGTCGGCTTTGAGCCGGCGGCATACGTCGTGGCCGCTCATGTCGGGCATCACCACATCCAGGAGGATCAGGTCCGGCGGATCCTGCTCCACCATGGCCAGGGCCTCCCGGCCGCCGATGGCGGACTTGAACCCGTAGGCGGGGCGCAGGATTTCCCCCAGCAGTTCAACGATTGTCCGGCTGTCATCCACCGCCAGAATGGTTTGCCGCGACAATTCGTCCATCAGCATCTCCTTGTCGTATTTGGGCTCCGGGTGAGGCATGGGATTCCCAGTCGCTTGAAGAGGTTATGAGCAAAGCATATTACGCCTGGGAGGGGCGTTTTCAAACACTGAGGGCGGCGGCGAGTTGCACGTCGGCACTGCTCCCAATCCCTTCTGCCGGGCCGCGGAGGGAGCGGGGCCGGCTGCCGGAAAACTTACCCGGCGGCCGGGGCGTCCAATGGCTGGCTCCTCCCGGAGGAGCCCATCCTCCACGAACGAAGGAAAGGAGCACACCATGGACAAGCAGTGTCGATTCGCCGCGGGCCTGATCCTGGCCGCCGGGCTGGCGGTTTCGGCCCTTCCCGCCGGAGCGCAGCAGCGCGGCGACTGCGGGGTGGCGGGTAGTTCGGTATTCCAGGAATACGAGAGCTCGCCGGACCACCAGAAGAAGCTGCACGACGCCCTCAAGATCACGGCCAATCAGGAGCCGGCATGGAAGAAATACATCGAGGCCATCCAGTCCCCCCGGCCCGAACCCAAGCCGGCCACCAACTGGAGTTCCATGACGGCCCCGGACCGGGTGGATCTGCAGGTGGAGATGGCCAAGCGCCATGAGGAATACCTGGCCAAGGAGGCCGACGCCATGAAGGCCTTCTACGCCACCTTGAACCCGGACCAGAAGAAGACCTTCGACCAGTTCCACGGCGGCGCCCGCCGCGGCAGCTGAGCTTTAGCCTAAGCCGTCAGCACCGCCCCCGGGCTCTTCTGTCGGGCCCAGGGGGCGGGCTTGCGCACCGCCGGCCACACCGGGCTTTCCATGGAAAGGGCCAGTTGGCGGGCCAGTTCCACCATGCCCGTATAGCCGGCATAGCCGAATTCCCGCTCCTGGTTGATGTCCAGGAAGGGGATACGGGCCTTCAGGGCCGTGTACAGGTTGCGGCCCCCGGCGATGAGGATGTCCGCCTGGTATTCGTGGTAGGTGGAAAGGAGTGCCTTGGGGCTGCCGTCATCGATCATCCTGGCGTCCTCGCCCATCAGTTCCCGGATGCGGGCCTTGTCCTCCTCGGTGGATTTCTTGGTGCCGGTGGCCACCACCTTCATTCCCAGATCCTGCAAGGCCGAGACGATGGACCAGGACTTCACCCCGCCGGTGTAGAGCAGCACCCGCTTGCCCTTCAGGCGCTGGCGCCAGGGCTCCAGGGCAGCGTCGGCCTTGGCCTCTTCCCGGGTGATGAGGGCCTCGGTGCGGGCACTAAGATCCGGGTCGCCGATCAGGCGGGCGAAATCCCGCAGGGCGTTGGAGGTGTCCTCCACTCCGTAGAAGCTGCCCTCGAAATAGGGGACGCCGAAGTTCTCCTCCATCTTGCGGGCGACGTTCAGAAGCGCCTTGGCGCACACGACCATGCTGGCCTGGGCCCGGTGCATGGTCTGCACCTCCCGGAAGCGGGCGTCCCCGGACAGGGTGCCGAGGATTCTGAGGCCCAGTTCGTCGAAGAGGGGCGCCACGTGCCAGAACTCCCCGGCGATGAGGATGTCCGCCTGGTATTCGTGGTAGGTGGAAAGGAGTGCCTTGGGGCT
>JBLNBI010000276.1:0-5001 GCA_050259815.1 Actinomycetota bacterium
CGGGCTCATTTGGTCGGAAAGGCCGCTCTTGGCTGAGGTGGCGTCCTGGGGTAGTCCCCAGAGGGGGCCGGAAACCCGGGGGAACAGGACGTAAAGCACCAACAGGAAGGGCAGGGCCTGGAGGATCATAGTCCCGGCATAGCGCAGGGTCGCCCAGGGGGCGCTTGCCGGGCCGCCGTGGAGCCTGATCAGGGTGGCAGTCACCATGGT
Organism: Actinomycetota bacterium; assembly: GCA_050259815.1. GTDB lineage: Bacteria > Pseudomonadota > Gammaproteobacteria > Burkholderiales > Rhodocyclaceae > JAGTRP01. The sequence continues at coordinate 211 of JBLNBI010000276.1, forward strand.
CATGGCGCCCAGCAGCCAGAGCCCGGTGGGGATGCTCTGGGAGTGGAAATAGTGGGTCAGCAGCAGGAAATAGCCCAGGTTCACCACCACGTAGGCATCCCGCCGGGAGCGCAGCTCCAGGAGCTTCATGGCCATGAACAGGAAAAGCATGGCTACGCCGGCATCGCGGCCCAGCAGGGTACGGTATTCGAGCAGCACCATGGCGCAGCAGACCGCCACCAGGATGCCGAGGAGCCAGCGTCCGGGCAGGCGCAGGCCTCGCCACCACAGCCAGGCGCCCCATCCCAGCAGCAGGGCGGCGACCACGGAAAACTGGGCTGGCTGGTAATCGACGTGGGGCAGAGTCGTAGCCAGGGCCGTGGCGAAAAGCCAGGGCACGGCAGTTCGGTCCAGGGTCTCCGGGGCGGCGGTGCTCATGGCTGTTGGAAGAGAGCCAGGGCTTCCAGGCAGCGCCAGCGGTGGGTTGGGCCCTGGGATGGTTTGAGTTCGATCCCGGGAAGACTCAATCCGTAGACAAGTCCGGCGCCCTCAGCCGCCAGGACCCAGCCGGCAAGGATGGACAGCCGGGTCTCCAGGCCGGCGTCAGCCGGAAGGAGCTGCCAATCCAGCCACAGTTCGCTCTGGGCGCCGCCGGCGAACTGTTTGACGAGGAGTGGGCGGTTGTCGAAATCTCTTGCTACCGCCTTCCAGGCGATGTGCCGAGGCGAGTCGGCGGGCTGGCGTTCCCGCAGTCCGGCGAAATCCTCGTGGCCGCCGCTGCCTTGCCAGTCTCCCATGGTGGCGGTCGGGGAACTGGGGGGCAGGGGCGTGTCGATGGGCTTGGGGTAGACGAGGCAGCGCATGGCGGGCTGGGGATAGCTCCAGGCCACGAAGAAGCCAAGAGGGTACCGGGTGGACAGGCGTACCCGGGGCAGGGCGAGCCAGCCCCGTTGCCGGGCGGGAACCGGCAGTTCGATGCGGGCAGTACCCGCAGGCGGCAGGTTGCAGACTACGGCTGCACCGTCGCCGGCCTGGAATTCCAGGGCCAAGCGGGGAACATCCCGGTCATTGGCGAGATGGAGGGGGAAATGGGCGATCTCCTCGGCAAAGACAGGCTCCGGTCGGCCACCGGTCAAGGTGAGTCCCGCCAGGTTGCGGAAGGCGTGGATCATGCCCGACAGCCCGACGCCAGCAAGTAGAAAGACCAGGGCATGGCCGAGGGCAAGGTTGTAGTTCACGGCCCCCAGCAGCATGACCGACAGGACGCCGGCGAAGAAGAACCCCACCCTCGTGGGAAGGATGAAAATCCGGCGCTGGGTGAGGACGATGGGGACTGTTCCGTCGCTCCGCCAGCGGAACAGCCAGTTTCGGAGGTTGGCGGCCAGGGATGTCACGGAATGGGGACGGCGCGGATCAGGGCGTCGATGTCTTCCCGCCGGGCGTGGCCAACCCCCTGGACGGATAGGAGCCGGTGCCGGGCGACGGCGGGCAGCACTGCCTGGACGTCGTCGGGCAGGACCATGTCCCGGCCCGCCAGGTAGGCCCAGGCCCGGGCGGAAGCGAGGAGGGCGAGGCCTGCCCGGGGGGAGAGGCCGTGCTGGAAGGCGGCGTCCCGGCGGGTGGCTTCGACCAGGGCTTGGACGTAGTCGATGAGAGGAGGGGCGGCATGGACGGCGGCGGCCTCCCGCTGGAACGCGGGAAGCTCCTCCGGCGAAAGTAGCGCCGCCAGTTCGTCGGCTTCCTCCCGGCGGCTGCCGGCAGCCAGTAGCGCCCGTTCCGCGGCCCGGTCCGGGTAGCCCAGTTCCAGGCGCATCAGGAAGCGGTCGAGTTGGGATTCCGGCAGGGGGAAGGTGCCGATCTGGTGGGCGGGATTCTGGGTGGCGATCACGAAGAAGGGCTCCGGCAGGGGGCGGGTTTGACCGTCCGCCGTCACTTGCCGTTCCTCCATGGCTTCCAGGAGGGCGCTCTGGGTCTTCGGAGTGGCCCGGTTGATCTCGTCGGCCAGGACGACCTGGGCGAAGACCGGGCCGGGGAGGAAGCGGAAGTCGTTCTTCTCCCGGTCGAAAATGGAGACCCCGGTAATGTCCGCCGGCAGCAGGTCGCTGGTGAACTGGATGCGGGAGAAGCGCAGGCCCAGGAGGCGGGCCAGGGTGTGGGCGAGGGTAGTCTTGCCGACCCCGGGCAGATCCTCGATCAGCAGGTGGCCCCGGGCCAGGAGGCAGGTGAGGGCCAAGCGGGTCTCCCGCTCCTTGCCGAGGATGATGCGGTTGGCGGATTCCAGGATGGCATCAAGGGCGTGGCGCGGGGGCATGCGGACTCCGGTGGATATTGGGCGGACGGCAATCTAAGGGCATTCTAATGCTTGTGGTGGCGCCGATATTGCGACGATAATGACATTCTACGAGCGCTCCATAAGGCGCCGACCCGCAGAGAGAGACAAATTGACGACAACTGCATTCATCACGCATCGCGACTGCCTCCTCCATGACATGGGGGCGCATCACCCGGAATCCCCCCAGCGCCTCACCGCCATCAACGACCACCTGATCGCCCAGGGCCTGGACGCCTATTTCGTCTATTACGACGCTCCCCTGGCGACCTTCGAGCAGTTGATGCGGGTCCATCCGGCTTCCCATCTGGAACGCATCAAGCGGGCGTCCCCCGAAATGGGCATCGTCCACCTGGATCCGGATACGGCCATGAATCCCCACACCTGGCAGGCGGCCCTGCGTTCCGCCGGCGCCGGCGTGCTGGCCGTGGATTTGGTGATGAAGGGGGAGATCGAGAACGCCTTCTGCGCCATCCGTCCCCCCGGCCACCATGCCGAGCGCACCAATGCCATGGGCTTCTGCTTCTTCAACAACGTGGCGGTGGCGGCTCGCCATGCCATCGAGGCCCACGGGCTGGAGCGGGTGGCCATCATCGACTTCGACGTCCACCACGGCAACGGTACCGAGGATGCTTTCGCCGGCGACGAGCGGGTGCTCATGTGCAGCATCTTCCAGCATCCCTTCTATCCCTACTGCGGCGCCGACAAGCCGGCGGCCAACATGTGCAACGTACCCCTGCCGTCCGGTGCCGGCGGCGATGAGTTCCGCGGCGCGGTGGAAGGCATATGGCTGCCGCGCCTCCGGGAGTTCAAGCCCCAGATGATCTTCATCTCGGCCGGCTTTGACGCCCACTACGAGGACGACATGGGTGGCCTCAAGCTGGTGGAGAAGGACTACGCGTGGTGCACCGAGCAGCTGCGGCTCCTTGCCGCCGAATGCTGCAAGCGGCGCATCGTTTCCATGCTGGAAGGCGGTTACGTGATGTCTTCACTGGCCCGTAGCGTCGGCGCCCATCTGCGGGCTCTCGCCGAGCTCTGAAACCGGTTCAGAAAAGCCGGAGGGTAGGGTAGAATCCTGCCCTCATTTTCCCGTTTCTAACGTTCAACCGGATGATTCCATGGCGTTGATTGTTCAAAAATACGGCGGCACCTCGGTGGGCAATCCCGAGCGCATCAAGAACGTCGCCAAGCGTGTTGCCAAGTTCCACGCCCAGGGCCACCAGGTCGTAGTCGTCGTCTCCGCCATGAGCGGCGAGACCAACCGCCTGATCGCCCTGGCCAAGGAAGTGCAGGCCAACCCCGATCCCCGTGAGCTGGACCAGATCTGCTCCACCGGCGAGCAGGTCACCATCGGCCTCCTGTCCATGGCCCTCAAGGACATCGGCGTCCAGGCCCGCAGCTACACCGGCGGCCAGGTGAAGGTCCTGACCGACAGCACCTTCACCAAGGCCCGCATCCTGTCCATCGACGAAGCCAACATGCGCCGTGACCTCGATGCCGGCATGGTGGTGGTCGTCGCCGGTTTCCAGGGCGTCGATGCCGACGGCAACATCACTACCCTGGGCCGCGGTGGTTCCGACACCTCCGGCGTCGCCCTGGCCGCTGCCCTGAAGGCGGACGAGTGCCAGATCTACACCGACGTGGACGGCGTCTATACGACCGATCCCCGCGTCGTGCCGGAAGCCAAGAAACTCGACAAGATCACCTTCGAGGAAATGCTGGAAATGGCCAGCCTGGGCTCCAAGGTGCTGCAGATCCGCTCCGTCGAGTTCGCCGGCAAGTACAAGGTCAAACTGCGCGTGCTGTCCAGCTTCCAGGACGAGGGAGAGGGCACGCTGATCACTGTTGAGGAAGACACGAACATGGAACAACCGATCATCTCCGGCATCGCCTTCAACCGCGACGAAGCCAAGCTCACCGTTCTCGGCGTGCCGGACAAGCCGGGCATCGCCTATCAGATCCTCGGCGCCATCGCCGATGCCAACATCGACGTGGATATGATCATCCAGAACGTCGGCCATGACGGCACCACCGACTTCTCCTTCACGGTGAACCGGGGCGAGTTCGCCAAGGCCCAGGGCATCCTGGAAAAGGTCAAGGCCGAGCTGGGCGCCCGTGAAGTAACCGGCGACAACAAGATCTGCAAGGTCTCCGCCGTCGGCGTCGGCATGCGCTCCCACCCGGGCGTGGCCAGCAAGATGTTCAAGGCCCTGGCCGATGAGGGCATCAACATCCAGATGATCTCCACCTCCGAGATCAAGATTTCCGTCGTCATTGACGAGAAGTACCTGGAACTGGCTGTCCGCGTGCTCCACCGCGCCTTTGGCCTGGATCAGTAAGGAAGTTTGACCGGAAGGCGCGGAGCGTTTATCATCCGCGCTCTTCTGATGGAGACGTGGCCGAGAGGTCGAAGGCACTCCCCTGCTAAGGGAGCATACGCGCTAAAACGTGTATCGAGGGTTCGAATCCCTCCGTCTCCGCCA
>JBLNBI010000277.1:0-6936 GCA_050259815.1 Actinomycetota bacterium
ATGTTCGGTACCGCCGGCCTGCCCCACATCCTGATGCGCTTCTTCACCGTCACCGACGCCAAGGAAGCACGCAAGTCCGTGCTCTACGCCTCCGGCTTCGTGGCCTACTTCTTCAACGTCATCTTCATCATGGGCCTGTGCGGCATCCTGATCGTCGGCCAGAACCCCGAGTTCTTCGAAGGCGGCACCGTCGGCGGCAAGCTGATCGGCGGCGGCAACATGGTCGCCATGCACCTGGCCAAGGCCGTGGGCGGCAACATGCTCCTGGGCTTCCTGGCTGCCGTGGCCTTCGCCACCATCCTGGCCGTGGTTTCCGGCCTGGCCCTGGCCGGCGCCTCCGCCATCTCCCACGACATCTACGCCCGCGTCATCAAGAAGGGACAGGCTTCCGAGACCGCTGAAATCCGCGTCTCCAAGATCGCCACCATCGTCCTGGGCTTCGTCGCCATCGTCCTGGGCATCCTGTTCGAGAAGCAGAACGTGGCCTTCATGGTCGGCCTGGCCTTCGGCGTGGCGGCTGCCGCCAACTTCCCGGTGCTCATCCTCTCCATGTACTGGAAGGGCCTGACCACCAAGGGCGCCCTGGTGGGCGGCTACGGCGGCCTGATCTCCGCCGTGCTGTTCGTGGTCCTGTCCAAGTCGGTGTGGGTGGATGTGCTGGGCAACAAGGCTGCCCTCTTCCCCTACACCCAGCCGGCCCTGTTCGCCATGCCGGTCGCCTTCCTCCTGGCCTTCATCTTCTCCAAGATCGATGCCAGCCAGAAGGCCAAGCAGGAAATCGAAGCCTTCGAAGACCAGTACGTCCGGGCCCAGACCGGCTACGGCGCCGCTTCCGCCAGCAACCACTAAGCGGATCTTCGCAAGCAGTACTCAAGAATCCCGGTGGGCGAAAGCCCGCCGGGATTTTTCTTTTCTAGTTGGGCTGGAATTGGCGGCGCAGCCTGAAAGCGGTTTCGAACAGGTCCTGCCCCGCTTCCGGACCTGGATTCTGGGCAATGACCTGGAGCAGCCAGGGGGAAGTGTCATGCTCCGGCGAACGGCTTGCCAGATCGTGGCGCAGGGCAGCGATGCCCTGGGCGAAGTAGGTCCAGCGCTCGGGCACCGTTTCCCGGAGGTAGAGGACGGAGGCGATGTCCGCCAGTGCCTCGCCCCAGGTTTCCACCTTGCCGCTTTTCACCACCGTCAGGTAGCCCTGGACCGTCATGCCCTGGTGTTCGAACTGGGGCGGCAGCACCTTCTCGAACCGCTGGCGAAGGTACGCTTCCCGCTGCTCGACGCAGTGGGTGGCCTCGTGGACGGCAATGGCGTTCAGCCAGGTGGGCATGTCCCGTTCCTCCAGGCCGTCGAAAAAGCGGCCGAGGACCACCGCCGGCTGGGCGTTGTAGAACACCAGGCAAGTGCCGGTCTCGAGGTTGAGGCCGGCGGCCAGGAGCGAGAGGTTAAGTCCCTCCTTGCGGGCGTCCAGGACCTCCAGGGCTATGCCCTGGGCGCGCAAAACCCCTGCGCCCGCGCCAATGGCGGAGCGCAGTTGGTCTTCCGTAGGATAGGGGGCCGCCGCCAGATAGGAGGAGCACAGCAGCGCCGCGGCTGCGAAGAGGCGCCGGCAGGCGCGGGTTGGCTTCACGGTAATCTCCCGGCGAAGCTTGGGCCGGGGGAGTCGGCCGCAAGAAGTTGCAAAACTGGCGTGGGCAGGATTCTGCCACAGCCTATTACTTTCGTAATAGGCTGGTGCCAGTCTTCTTTACGGCTGCGCGGGAGCTAACTTGAGGGCGATGCTCAAGCCGCCTTGGCCGGCGACGGGGCGTCCTGCATGCGGGCCAGAGCCTCCCGCCCCGACAGCAGGTGGTCGTGCATGGCCTTTTCCGCCTGCTCCGCGTTCCCGGCCAGGATGGCGGCCATGATTACCCGGTGCTCGTCCAGGGACTGCTGCAACCGGCCCTCGATGGACAGGGAGTGCATCCGGGACAGCTTCAGCACCTTGCGCAGGTCCTGGATGACCGTCAGCAGCCAGCGGTTGCCGGCCAGTTCCTGGATTTTCCGGTGGAATTCCTGGTTGGCCTCGAAGAAGGCCTCGATCTTGCCCTCGACGGCACTGCGCTCCAGGATCTCGTGGATGGCCTTGAGGTCGTCGATGTCGGAGCGCTTGGCCCGCTTCACCGCCTCGGAGGCGCAACGGCCCTCCAGGAGGGCCATGAGGGGATAAATGTCGTCGATGTCCTGGGCGGAAATCTCGGTGACGTAGCAGCCGCGGCGCGGCTTAAGTTCCACCAGCCCTTCCGAGGCGAGGACCTTGAGGGCCTCGCGCAGGGGCGTTCGGGAAATACCATATTGCTCGGCGAGCTTCTGCTCGTCGATCCAGGTGCCCGGAGGTAGCTCGTGGGCGAATATGCGCTGCCGGAGTCGTTCTGCGACTTCCTGGTAAAGGGCAGTAGGAGCGATGCGGTTCATATTTATTATGTAGACAGTCGTCTATGCGAAAAGGCCAAGGGCTCTACTTGCTTCTATAATTATGGATACAGTATTATGCGCCCCTTGCGATGTCAACTTACCGATATCAAGTTGTCGCCATGGGCGTAGAATTTTGTATTCTGCATCATAGACATTAAAAATCGAACTAGCGAAGGGCCCGCCATGTCCGAAAATTTCTTCAATTCCAACAACCTCGACGCCTGGGAAAAGGCTGCTGCAAAGCAGGCTCCCGGCGGCGATATCCAGAACCTCAACTGGGTCACTCCCGAGGGTCTGACCGTCAAGCCGCTGTATACGAAGAAGGACGTCGAGGGCCTGCCCAACGCGGACACCCTGCCGGGCTTCGAACCCTTCCTGCGCGGCCCCCAGCCGACCATGTACGCGGTGAAGCCGTGGACCATCCGCCAGTACGCCGGCTTCTCCACCGCCGAGGAATCCAACGCCTTCTACCGCAAGGCGCTCGCCGCCGGCGGCCAGGGCGTTTCCGTGGCCTTCGACCTGGCCACCCACCGGGGCTATGACTCCGACAATCCCCGCGTCGTGGGCGACGTGGGCAAGGCCGGCGTGGCCATCGACTCCGTCGAGGACATGAAGATCCTGTTCGACGGCATCCCCCTGGACAAGATTTCCGTCTCCATGACCATGAACGGCGCCGTGCTGCCGATCCTGGCCGGCTACATCGTCGCCGCCGAGGAGCAGGGCGTTTCCCAGGACAAGCTGTCCGGCACCATCCAGAACGACATCCTCAAAGAGTTCATGGTGCGGAACACCTACATCTATCCGCCCAAGCCCTCGATGAATATCATCGCGGACATCTTCGGCTACACCGCGCAGAACATGCCGAAGTTCAACTCCATCTCCATTTCCGGCTACCACATCCAGGAAGCCGGTGCGAACCAGGCCATCGAGCTGGCCTTCACCCTGGCCGACGGCATGGAGTACGTCCGCACCGGCGTCGCCTCCGGCATGGACGTGGACGTCTTCGCCGGCCGCCTGTCCTTCTTCTGGGCGGTGGGCATGAACTTCTACCTGGAAATCGCCAAGATGCGCGCCGGCCGTCTCCTGTGGAACCGCATCATGACCCAGTTCGGCGCCAAGAACGCCAAGTCCAAGATGCTGCGGACCCACAGCCAGACTTCCGGCTGGTCCCTGACCGAGCAGGATCCGTACAACAACGTGATGCGGACCACCATCGAAGCCATGGCGGCCGTGTTCGGCGGCACCCAGTCCCTGCACACCAACGCCCTGGACGAAGCCATCGCCCTGCCGACGGAATTCTCCGCCCGCATCGCCCGCAACACCCAGCTCATCATCCAGGAAGAGACCCACATCTGTAACGTGGTCGATCCGTGGGCCGGTTCCTACATGATGGAAAAGCTGACCCAGGACATGGCCGACAAGGCCTGGAGCATCATCCAGGAAATCGAGTCCATGGGCGGCATGACCAAGGCCGTGGAATCCGGCTGGGCCAAGATGCAGGTGGAAGCCTGCGCGGCCGAGAAGCAGGCCCGCATCGACTCCGGCAAGGACGTCATCGTCGGTGTGAATAAGTACAAGCTGGCCAAGGAAGACGCGATCGAGATCCTCGATATCGACAACCACGCCGTCCGCGAGGCCCAGGTCGCCCGCCTGAAGCAGATCCGCGCCACCCGCGACGGCGCTGCCGTCCAGGCCGCCCTGGATGCGCTGACCAAGGCCGCCGAGACCGGCGAAGGCAACCTGCTCGACCTGACCGTCAAGGCCATCCGCCTGCGGGCCACCGTCGGCGAAGTGTCCGATGCCCTGGAAAAGGTCTTCGGCCGCTTCCGCGCCAACAACCAGACCATTTCGGGTGTTTACGGAGGCGTCGTGGAAGGTCAGGACAACTGGGAATCCCTCAAGGCCGAAGTGGCCAAGTTCGCCGAGGAAGAAGGCCGCCGGCCCCGCATCATGATCGCCAAGCTCGGCCAGGACGGCCATGACCGCGGCGCCAAGGTGGTGGCTACCGCCTACGCCGACCTGGGCTTCGACATCGACATGGGCCCCCTCTTCCAGACTCCGGAAGAAGCCGCCCGCCAGGCCATCGAGAACGACGTGCACGCCGTGGGCGTCTCCTCCCTGGCCGCCGGCCACAAGACCCTGCTGCCGGCCCTGGTCAAGGCCCTGAAGGACCAGGGCGCCGACGACATCATCGTCTTCGCCGGCGGCGTCATCCCGGCCCAGGACTATGACTTCCTCTTCAATGCCGGCGCCAAGGCCGTTTTCGGTCCGGGCACCCGCATCGAGGATTCCGCCAAGCGGGTCCTGGAAGAGATCAAGAAGGCCCGCGGCTAAGCCGCCCGATGGACTTGAGCGACGTGCCGGTGCAGGCCCAGCCGCTGCCCCCTGCCGACCAGAACCTCGTTGACGGGGTTCTGGCCGGGCAGCGTCGCGCCCTCGCCAAGACCATCACCCTCATCGAGTCCACCCGGCACGACCACCAGGAGCGGGCCCAGCAGGTCCTGAACAGCCTGCTGCCCCATACCGGCCGCGCCATCCGGGTCGGCATCTCAGGGGTGCCCGGGGCCGGCAAGTCCACCTTCATCGAAGCCCTCGGGGTCTGGCTCATCGAGCAGGGCCACCGGCTGGCGGTGCTGGCGGTGGACCCGTCCTCGTCGGTCTCCGGCGGCTCCATCCTGGGGGACAAGACCCGGATGGAGATGCTCTCCCAGCGGGAAGAGGCCTTCATCCGCCCCAGTCCCTCGGCGGGTTCCCTCGGCGGCGTCGCCGAGAAGACCCGGGAAGCCATGCTCGCCTGCGAGGCCGCCGGCTTCGACGTGATCATCGTCGAGACCGTGGGCGTCGGCCAGTCGGAAACGACGGTGGCCGGCATGGTCGATATTTTCTGTCTCCTGCAGCTACCCAATGCGGGGGACGACCTCCAGGCCATCAAGAAAGGCATCGTAGAAATTGCCGACCTGGTGGTGATCAACAAGGCCGACATTGACCCCCGGGCTACCGCCGTCGTGCGGGGTCAATGGAAGAATGCGCTGCACATGCTGCGTCCGGCCTCGCCGAATTGGCAACCGCCGGTGCTCGCCGTGTCCGCCCTCAAAAAGGAGGGCATGGCCGAGTTCTGGCAGGCGATCGAGGGCTACCGGAATGCCCTGACGCCGACGGGCGAATTTGCAGAGAAACGCCGCCGCCAGTCCCTGGACTGGATGTGGCAACTGATCGACTCCGGCCTGCGGCAATACTTCCGCCATCACGCCGGCGTAAAGAAAAACCTACCCCAACTGAGCCAGGCCGTGGCCCAGGGCCATACCACTCCCGCCGCGGCAGCCCATGCGCTGCTCGGCTATCTGAATCCTGAATCGTAGATCCTAATCCGGAGATTCCTTTATGCACGACATCATCCGCCAGCTGGAAAAAAAGCGTGAGTTGGCCTGCCTCGGTGGCGGCCAGAAGCGCATCGACAGCCAGCACAAGAAGGGCAAGCTGACCGCCCGCGAACGTATCGAGCTGCTCCTCGACCCGGATTCCTTCGAGGACTGGGATATGTTCAAGGAGCACCGCTGCACCGACTTCGGCATGGACCAGTCCGAGAAGACCCCGGGTGACGGCGTCGTCACCGGCTACGGCACCATCAACGGTCGCCTCACCTTCGTGTTCTCCCAGGACTTCACCGTGTTCGGCGGCTCCCTGTCCGAAACCCACGCCGAGAAGATCTGCAAGATCATGGACCACGCCATGAAGGTCGGCGCCCCCGTGATCGGCCTGAACGACTCCGGCGGCGCCCGTATCCAGGAAGGCGTCGCCTCCCTTGGCGGCTATGCCGACGTGTTCCAGCGCAACGTGATGGCCTCCGGCGTCATCCCCCAGATCTCCATGATCATGGGCCCCTGCGCCGGCGGCGCAGTCTACAGCCCGTCCATGACCGACTTCATCTTCATGGTCAAGGACAGCTCCTACATGTTCGTGACCGGTCCCGAAGTCGTTAAGACCGTGACCCACGAGGACGTGACCGCCGAGGAACTGGGCGGCGCCGTCACCCACACCAGCAAGTCCGGCGTTGCCGACCTGGCCTTCGAGAACGACGTCGAGGCGCTCTCCATGCTGCGCCGCTTCATGAACTTCCTGCCGGCCAACAACAAGGAAAAGCCCCCGGTCCAGCCGACCAACGATCCGGCCGACCGTCAGGACTTCTCCCTGGACACCCTGGTCCCGGACAACGCCAACAAGCCCTACGACATGAAGGAGCTGATCATCAAGGTGGTCGATGACAACGACTTCTTCGAGATCCAGCCCGACTACGCCAAGAACATCATCATCGGCTTCGGCCGCATGGACGGCCACCCGGTGGGTATCGTCGCCAACCAGCCCCTGGTGCTGGCCGGCTGCCTGGACATCAAGTCCTCCATCAAGGCCGCCCGCTTCGTGCGCTTCTGCGACGCCTTCAACATCCCCGTGGTCACCTTCGTGGACGTTCCCGGCTTCATGCCCGGCACC
>JBLNBI010000278.1:0-33573 GCA_050259815.1 Actinomycetota bacterium
CTGGCGGTTCTCCCGATAACGCTCCCGGGCATCGTGGCGCTGGGAGAGGGTGTCGATGGCCTTCAGTTTCTTGTTCTGCTCCCGCCACTCGGCCTGGCCGTTGGCAGTGTTCTGCTCGGACCGCGCCACCACCTGGCGCTGTTGCTGGATGGCCTCGTCGATGCGGCCGATGAAATCCTGGTAATTGCGCAGCGCCATGGGGGTCAGACCCTGGGAGATAGCCTCGCGCATCTTCTGGGCATATTCCTCCCGGTACTGCTCCAGCAACTGGAGGCGGCTTTTCGCATTCTGCTCGGCGGCGATCAGCTGTCCCAACTGGCGGGTCTTCTCATCGGCCCGGGTCTGCATCAGCTCGAGGAGCGGTTGAAGGCTGAAGGTCTTGGCCATAGGCTATGGGGCGGAGGTCAGAACAGCCCCTGGAGCTGGGCCAGGCTGGCGGCGTAGTCGGAACGTTCCAGCATCCGCTGCTGGAGGAAAGCCTCCATGCGCGGATAGAGGGCGATCGCCTGGTCCAGGACGGGATCGGAGCCGGCCGCATAGGCGCCGACGGAGATCAGGTCCCGGGAGCGCTGGTAGCGGGCGAAGAGCACCTTGAAGCGGCGGATGAGGTCCATGTGCTCGGGGGTGATCAGGTTCACCATGGCCCGGCTGATGGACTGCTCGATGTCGATGGCCGGGTAGTGGCCCGCGTCGGCCAGGGTCCGGGAGAGGACGATATGGCCGTCCAGGATGGCCCGGGCCGAGTCGGCGATGGGGTCCTGCTGGTCGTCGCCCTCGGCGAGCACGGTATAGAAGGCGGTGATGGAGCCGCCGCCTTCCGGCCCGTTGCCGGCCCGCTCCACCAACTGGGGGAGCCGGGCGAAGACCGAGGGCGGATAACCCCGGGTGGCCGGCGGCTCGCCGATGGCCAGGGCGATTTCCCGCTGGGCCATGGCGTAGCGGGTCAGGGAATCCATGATGAGCAGGACCTGCTTGCCCTCGTCCCGGAAATGCTCGGCGATGGTGGTAGCGTAGGCGGCGCCCTGCAGGCGCATGAGGGGGCCCGTGTCGGCCGGCGCGGCCACCACCACGGCCCGGCGCATGCCTTCCTCGCCGAGGATCTGTTCGATGAATTCCTTCACCTCCCGGCCCCGTTCGCCGATGAGGCCGACGACGATGACTTCGGCCTCGGTGTAGCGGGCCATCATGCCCAGCAGCACCGACTTGCCGACGCCGGAACCGGCGAAAAGGCCCATCCGTTGTCCGCGGCCGACGGTCAGCAGGGAGTTGATGGCGCGTACGCCCACATCCAGCGGCTGGTGGATGGCAGCCCGGGCCATGGGGTTGAAGGGGCGACTGTGCAGGGGGCGCAGGTGGTCGGAATGGATGGGGCCGCGACTGTCCAACGGGCGTCCGACGCCATCCACCACGCGCCCGAGGAGGGCGTCCCCCACCGGTGCCTGCTTCGCCTTGTCCGTGGCGCGGCGCCGCAGGGGCGTCGGGCCGTTGACCAGCGGTGGCGGGCTGGGGGTCTCGAAGGCGACAACCTGGGCGCCCGGGGAAAGGCCGTAGATGTCGTCGGAAGGCATGAGATAGAGCTTCTCGCCCGCGAAGCCGACCACCTCGGCTTCGACGGGAGCGCCGCCGCTGGGCAGGATGCGGCAGGAACTGCCCAAGGGCAGCTTGAGGCCGGCCGCCTCCATGACCAGCCCGTTGATGCGGGTCAGGCGGCCCACCGACCACATGGGCTGGGCATTGGTCGCGGCAACCTTGCAGTTGTCCAGGAACTGGCGCCAGCGGCCGGCATGGTCCGGCAAGGGCTTCACGATTTCTCCAGCCAGGCCTTGGGATCGACGCCGATCGCTTCAAGGACGCGCCGCCAGCGGGTTTCCATGGTGGCATCCACTTCGCTGGTGCCGGCCCGGACGAAGCAGCCGCCCGCCTGGATCTGCCGGTCCTCGACGATGTGCCAGCCGGAATGCATGAACTGGTCGCCCAGGTGCTCCTTCACGACCCCGGCGTCTTCCGGATTGACGTGCAGGGAGACGTGGCCGTGGTGCAGGGGCAGGGCGCCCAGGGCCTCGCGGATGATGGGCAGCAGGGCCTCCGGTCGGGCGGCGACGGTGCCCCGCAATACCTGGTGGGCGACCTCCAGGGCAACGGCCAGCACCTCGTCGGCCACGGTCTGGTCGATGGAGGTGAGGGCGGCCTCCACGTTGTCGGCCAGGGCGGCGATGCGCTGGGCCTCACCCAGGGCGGCTTCGAGCCCGGTCCGCAGGCCCTCCTGGTGGCCTGCCTCCCGGCCCTCGTCATAGCCCGCTTGGTAGCCGGCTTGCTGGGCTTCGTTATGGATGCGCTCGATGTCTTCCGCGGTGGGCAACCCGATGTTGGCGACCAGCTCTCCGGCGTCCGCGATGACCTCGGAAGCGGCGGGCGGGGGCGGAGGAGGTTCCGGCTCCGATCCGGGCGGATCGAAGGATTCCACCTGCCAGCGCCGGTAGGCGTCGAGTTGTTCCTTGGGAATGTAGCCGGACATGGTCCCGGGCTTAGATCATCTGCTCGCCGCCGGCGCCACCCAGGACGATCTGGCCTTCGTCGGCCAGGCGGCGGACGATCTTGAGGATTTCCTTCTGCTCGGCTTCCACCTCGGAAACCCGCACCGGGCCCTTGGCTTCCAGGTCCTCCCGCAGCATTTCGGCGGCGCGCTGGGACATGTTCTTGAAAATCTTTTCCCGGAGCGGCTCGCTGGCGCCCTTGAGGGCCATGACCAGGGAGTCGGACTGCACTTCCCGCAGGATGAGCTGGATGGAGCGGTCGTCGATGTCCATGAGGTTTTCGAACACGAACATCTCGTCCAGGATGCGCTGGGCGAGGTCGGGGTCGTATTCCCGGATGGCGTCGACCACGGAGGTTTCGCTGGCGGTGCCGATGAAGTTGAGAATTTCGGCCACGGTGCGCACGCCGCCCATGGCGGTCTTCTTGATGCTGGCGGAGCCCGCCAGGATGCGCATCATCGCTTCGTTCAGTTCCTTCAGGGCCGCCGGCTGGATGCCCTCCAGGGTAGCGATACGGAGCACCACGTCATTGCGCAGGCGCTCGGTGAAGTGGTTCAGGATTTCGCTGGAGTGGTCCCGCTCCAGGTGCACCAGGATGGTGGCGATGATCTGGGGGTGCTCGTTGCGGATCAGGTCGGCCACGGTGGAAGCGTCCATCCACTTGAGGCCTTCGATGCCGGAGGTCTCGCCGCCCTGCAGAATCCGGGAAATGAGGTTGGAGGCCTTGTCGTCCCCCAGGGCCTTGGTCAGCACCGAGCGGATGTAGTTGTCGGTATCCACGTGGACCGCCGCCTGCTCCTCCGCAGTCTTGTGGAACTCGTCCAGGACGGCTTCCACTTTGGTGCGGGGCACGGTCTTCAGCGCGGCCATGGCATGGCCGAGTTTCTGCACTTCCCGGGGGCCGAGGCACTTGAGCACTTCGGCGGCGTGGTCCTCGCCGAGGGCGATGAGCAGGGTCGCGCTTTTTTCCAGACCGTCGTCGTTAGGCATTGGCGGCCATCCAGTCCTTGATGATGTTGGCAACTACCTTGGGATCGTTCTGGGCGATGTCCCGGGCCTTCTGAATCTTGGCGGCGTAGTGGTTGATCTCCACGTGCTCTTCGCCCTCCTCGACGCCGGGCAGGGCGCCGCCGGCCAGGGCGGCGGCCAGCCGCTCCTCCTCGGTGGGCCCGGGGGGTGGGAACATGGTCTTGAGCAGCGGCTGCACCACCTTGATCAGCAGGTAGGCGATGATGGCGGCGATCAGCAGGTACTTGACCAGTTCCTTGGCGAAGGAAATGTTCTCCGGATCCTTCCAGACCGGGATGGAGGTCTCGACCTTCTCCACGGCTGTGAAGGGCGAATTGGCGATGGAGAGGGTGTCGCCCCGCTCCTTGCTGTAGCCCATGGCTTCGCGAACGAGGTCGTTGATCTGCTTCATTTCCGCTTCGGGCAGGGGCTTGGCGACCGGCTTGCCGTCCTTGCCGACTTCTTTGCGGTGGTTGACGACCACGGCGGCGGACAGGCGCCGGATATTGCCCAGGGCCTGCTTGGTGTAACGCACCGTCTTGTCGATTTCGTAATTGATGGTGGCGTTCTTTGTGGTGCTGATGGGCTGGCCGGCGGCCTGGAGGGGGGCCGTGATGCCGGCAGCTTCCACCTTGCCGGGCTCGCCCGGGCGGGCGTTCTGCTGCCCCGGCGCGCCGCCCACGTTCGGGGAGGTGAGGGGGGCGGTGGCCGGAACCGGCGGCTGGTTGGTCAGCGCCCCGGGGACGCCACCCGAGGCCTGGTTGACGTTGGCGGACTCGCTGTTCTGCTGGCTGCGGATGCTGGTACTGGACGGGTTGCCGTTAGGCTTGTAGCTCTCGGCCGTCTGCTCGGTGTGGTCGAAGTCCACATCGGCCGCCACCTGGACCTTGAAATTCTCGGGGCCCAGCACCGGCTTCAGGATTTCCTCGATGCGCTTGATGATGCTGTCTTCCACTTCCCGCACGTACTTGATCTGGGCGGGGTCGAGGCCGGCTTCGGTGAGCTTGCTCTTCAACTGGGAAAGCAGGGCGCCGTTCTGGTCGATGACCGTGACGTTGGCAATGGGCAACTGGGGCACGCTGGACGCCACCAGATGGGTGATGCCGGCCACCTGGGCGCCGTCGAGGGTGCGCCCGGGGTAGAGGTTGAGCATCACCGAGGCGGTGGGTTTCTGCTCCTCCCGCACGAAGACGGAAGGCTTGGGAATGGCGAGATGGACGCGGGCCGACTGCACGGCGCCGATGGACTGGATGGTGCGGGCCAGCTCCCCTTCCAGGCCGCGCTGGTAATTGACCTGCTCGGCGAACTGGCTGATGCCGAATTTCTGGTTCTCCATCAGTTCGAAACCGACGGAACCGCCCCGGGGCAGGCCCTGGGAGGCGAGTTTCAGGCGTACCTCGTGGACCTTCTCGGCGGGCACCAGGATGGCGCCGCTGTCGGACATCTTGTGGGGGATGTTCTGCTGTTCCAGGACGGAGATGATGGCCCCGCCATCCTTTTCGCCGATATTGGAGAACAGTACCTTGTAGTCCGGCTGGCGGCTCCACAGGATGGTGCCGACCACCAGAGCGACGATGGCCGCCACGGCCACGGCCATGACCATCTTTTGCTGACTGTTCAGCCGCTGGAAGGCCTCGCGCAAGCGATCGAGCGGGTTGGACGCCGGGGTTTCGCCGACCGTCGCGTCAGGGTTTGCTGCGGTTACTGCCATTAATGCGCGGATTCAATTTGTGTAAAACAGAAGAATAATCAAGCGAAAAGCCAAATTTTCCTAGAAATATTCTACTATTACCCGGGCCCAATGATCCTTATTTTTTTCAATGTCCCAAGCTCCTAGCGCCGTGGTGGACCCGCAAGGCAAAGCTGCGGAACTGCAGCGTGCCTTCGATGTATTTAACCAGGTTTCCGCCGAACTCACCCAGGCCTACGGCACCCTGCAGGCCCGGGTCGCCTCCCTGACCGAAGAGCTGGCCGTCGCCAACGGCGAGCTGCGCCGCCAGTACGAGGAAAAGGAAGCCCTGTCCGAACGTCTCTCCCTGCTCTTGAACGCCTTGCCGGCGGGGGTGGTGGTGCTGGATGGCGCGGCGCGGGTCACCCAGGCCAATCCGGCGGCCTTGGAGATGTTCGGATCTGACGTGGAAGGCAAGCATTGGGGCGACGTGAGTCGGGCCTACCTGGAACCGACCCTCACCATCGGCGAGTGGAAGCTGGGCGAGCGGCGGGTCAGCGTGGCCGAAAGCGCCCTGGCAGCGGCCGGCGGCAAGCTTCTCCTGGTTCATGACATCACCGCGGCCCACCAGATGAAGGCGGACCTGGAGCGTAACCAACGCCTTGCCGCCATGGGGGAGATGGCCGCCGGCCTCGCCCACCAGCTGCGCACCCCCCTCGCAGCCGCTCTGCTGTATGCCTCCAACCTGGGCAAGCCCGATCTGCCGACCGATGCCCGGGCCAAGTTCGCCGACAAAGCCACTACCCAGCTGCGGCGGCTGGAACGGCTAATTCAGGATGTGCTCCTCTTCGCCCGGGGCGAGAGCATCGGCCGGGATGTCATGCCCGCCGGGGAAATGCTGCTGGAGGCGGTGCATACCGTGGAGCCCCTCATGCGGGAGCACGGCCTCGATTTCACCTTCGCGGACGGTTGCGGCGATGCCGTTATCGTCGGCAGCCACAAGGCCCTGTTTGGGGCCATCGTCAATTTGTTGGAAAATGCCATGCAGGCCACACCGGCGGGCGGCAAGATTTGCCTGGCCGGCAACCGGCGGGGGGACTGGCTGGCCATTTCCGTCCGCGACAACGGGCCGGGTATCGGGCCGGAGTTGCGGGAGCGCATCTTCGAGCCCTTCTTTACCACCCGCGGCCTGGGAACCGGTCTTGGCCTGGCGATTGCGCTGGGCGTGGTAAGGGCCCATGGGGGCAGCATAGAACTACATTCCGAACCGGGGGCGGGCGCTGAATTCATCATTGTCCTGCCGCTGGCCTCAACCGATACGACGCACTGATACATGACTAATAAATCGTTGCCCATCCTGGTGGTCGAAGACGACCCGAGCCTGCGCGAGGCCATCTGCGACACCCTGGAACTGGCCGGTCGGCCCCTGGTTGCGGTGGACGGGGGGAATCAGGCCCTGGAAGCCCTCGAGAATCAGGCGTTTTCCATCGTGGTGAGCGATGTGCGCATGGTTCCCATGGATGGCATCACCCTTCTGAAGGAAATCCGGCTCCGCCATCCCCATCTTCCGGTGGTCTTGATGACGGCCTACGCGGAGGTGGACAAGGCGGTCGATGCCATGCGTTCGGGGGCCTGCGATTTTCTGCTCAAGCCCTTCGATCCCCAGGCCCTCCTCGCCCATATCGAGAAATACGAGTTGCCGGAAACTGGCGAGGCGGACGGCGTGGTTGCCATCGACACGGCCAGCCGCAACCTGTTCGCCGTGGCGGCCCGCGTGGCCCAGACCGATGCTACCGTGTTGCTGACCGGCGAGTCCGGCGTGGGCAAGGAAGTAGTTGCCCGCTTCATTCACCAGCATTCGGCTCGCCGCAATGGGCCTTTCGTGGCCATCAACTGTGCCGCCATCCCCGACAGCCTCCTGGAAGCCACCCTGTTCGGCTATGAGAAGGGCGCCTTTACCGGCGCCCAGACGGCCCAGGCCGGCAAATTCGAGCAGGCCCAGGACGGCACGTTGCTGCTGGACGAAGTCACCGAAATGCCCATGGGGCTGCAGGCCAAGCTGTTGCGGGTGCTCCAGGAGCGGGAGGTTGAACGGGTGGGGGGCAAGAAACCCATTGCCCTCAATATCCGCATCGTTGCCACCTCCAACCGGGACATGGCCGAAGCGGTGGCCAAGGGCGTGTTCCGGGAAGACCTTTATTACCGGCTCAACGTCTTTCCGGTTGCTATCCCCGCACTTCGTCAGCGTCCGGACGATATTGTCCCGATTGCCCGCCATTTCATCGCCGAGCATGGCGTCCGGTTGGGGCGCAGCGGCGTGTCGCTGTCCTTTGCCGCCGAGGCGGCGCTGCGGGGCCATGCCTGGCCCGGCAATGTGCGGGAACTGGAGAACGTCATCCAGCGGGCCCTCATTCTGGCGCCGGGGGATACCATCGAACCGGAACACCTGAACTTGGCGCCCAGGCCACTGTCTGCTGATATGGCGATGCCTGCCGCCACCCATGAAACAGTCCTTCAGATACCGGAGAAAAAGGTCGATAATATGAAAGACCTGGAGCGGGAACACATCCTCCGGACCTTGGCTGAAGTGGGTGGGTCGCGCAAGCTGGCGATCGAGCGGCTAGGGATTTCGGAGCGGACCCTCCGCTATAAGTTGCAGCAGTACCGGGATGAGGGCTATTTCAAGGATTGATCTGGCTCGGTAATTGCTAGTATCAACTGAGTAATCGGCTGGAGCAAAAAAATGGATACCAAGGGTATCGAACAAATGTTGAGCGTATTACGCAGTACCGCGGCCCAGGCCACTGGTAAGCCGGCGGAAAGTACTGCTGCGGCGGCGGTTGGCGCTCCCGATTTTGCCCAGGTGCTGAAGAGTTCCATCGACAAGGTGAATGAGACCCAGCAGGCGGCCGACCAGATGGCGGAAAAACTTGCCGCCGGGGATACCTCCCAGAATCTCCATGAGGTCATGATGGCCTTGCAGACCGCCAGTGTTTCCTTCCAGGAGATGGTCCAGGTGCGCAACAAGCTGGTGAATGCTTACCAGGACATCATGAACATCCAGGTCTGACGCCGAACTGCGACCTGAAATAGAAAGGGCCTACCGCGTGGTAGGCCCTTTTTTTGTACCCTTCCCGATCAATCGAGCCCGATTTCCCGGGCTTTGCGCTCCCTTTCGATGCGGGTGATGTAGCGCTGGATCATGTTGAGACGGGCTCCCGGCAGGTTCATGTACTCGCAGCCGATACGGAAATATTCCTGTCCGCCCCGGCTTACCACCCGAAAGGCACTCCGAACGCAGAGATTGACGAGGATGACGCTCTCGTCGGGAATCTGCAGGCGGCAATCGGTGAAAATGGTGCCAGTTGGGAAAAAGTCGGCCGCATTGGAGGGAGACATCAGGCTCAACCCGCCGCCGCTGATGTCGAGCAGGGTGAAGTCCAGGTTGGTGGCGGCGCCGTCTTTTCCGGTGACGGGAACCTGGCAGCGGACGGGATTGGTGAGGGAGGTTTCCAGGCGGAAGTATTCGCGGCGCTGCAGGCGCAGCACCCGCTCCGGCAGGGAGGCGAGGAAGGCAGGCTGGTTTTCGTAGGTGAATTCCCGGACCCCGTTCAGGGCGAACTGGATCTTAACGTTGTCCAGGCTGGCGGTAACGATGAGGCGATCGGCCTTCAGGGCTTCCCGATTGGTGGACTGGTCACTGCCGACGTCCAGGATGAGGGATTTCTCATCCTTGCCGACCGCTACGATCCAGGTCAGGAAGAAAGATTTTCCATGGTTGAAATAGACGGTGGCCATGCAGCCCCGCTTCACCAGGGAACGCAGAATGAACAGGATGTCGAGCGATGTCGTCAGCATGTATTTGCCGTAGATATCGTTCTGCTCCAGTTCGAAGCCAACCGGTTGTGTTTCTTGCTGCTGAGGCGCGTCGTTCGGTGCCATGGAATTGGGATGAGCTGCCTGATCCCGTAAAGTTTAAAGCAAAAGCGTGAGTCTTGGAGAGTCAGTTTCCAGGTTGCCCGAGCAAGGGCGCCGATTCACCGTTTTCCAGCCGGTAAATCCAGGCGAGAAGCTCGGCGACGGCGACGTAGAGCTGCGGAGGAATGTGCTCGTCCACATCGACCTGGGTCAGGAGTGCCACCAATTCCCGGGATTCGTGGACATAAATGCCATGCTCCTTGGCCCGGGCGATGATCTCGTCGGCGATATAGCCGCGTCCTTTGGCAACCACGCGGGGTGCCGCATCGGTCTGGCTGTAGGCGAGGGCGATTGCCTCGCGCAGGGAATCACTCTTCTGCTTGCTCATGGCGAACGGTCAGTCCGACCAGGCTGAGGCCCGCATCCTGCAATTTCTGGCGTAGCGCGTCGCTGGCAGCGGAGAGCTTTTGCCGGCTGTCGTCGCTGCTGGTGCTCAGGGCGACGTCGATCAGGCCTCCTGCCTGGAGCCGCATGGTCGCATCGATGCCGCCCAGGCTGGGCAGCGTCAGCTTGAGGCGCGTTCGCCACTGCTGGGGCGTCGGGTCATTGGCTTGGCGCCCATTCGACTCCGGCTCGATTTCCCACTGCATCTGCTGCCCGGGCCAGACCTGCCCTTGCCAAAGAAAATTTTGACTCGCCAGCGCATCGAGCTGCTGCCGAACCAGGGGGGCTACATCGGCGGCAACGGGGGATTGCGGAGGGAGTTTCGGTGCGGTGGAGTCCAAGTTGGAGGCCGAGGCAATCGACTCTGCGGCGGACCGATTCGGTGACGAAGCGGCAGCGTCGCCTCCGTGCGAAAGAGCCGCCTGTGCAGGCTGGTCGGGTAGCGCAGTGGAGAGCTTTCCCTGCGGTTCTTGCAGTAACGCCCCGGTGGTTAGTTTGCCCTCCACCCAACGGGCCTGGTGGGCTTCGTAGAACATGCCGCTCTTGGTGATCGCCTCCTTGAGCAGGGGGGCAAGTTGTGCAGCGTCTCCGGGGGAATCGGCCAGAAGGGGCTGATTGCCGTTGAGGGGTGTCGGCTGCGGTCCCTTGCCCTCGTCCTTGATGCCTCCCAGGAGGTCGCCGATAAGCTTGCCGGTTTGACTCAGGGTGGCCGATACCGATTCTGTCCCCTTGCCGGTCTGCTCGCCGGCGCTCTTGTTGGCTACGAAGGCCAGGGTGAGCTTGCCGTCGCTCTCCACTACCTCCAGCTCAAGGGCGTCGCCGGGCTTGGCCGAGAAGGGGAGGGCCAGTGTGACGTCCCGCTGGGCCACCATGGCGCGGTAGGCGCCGTTGGGCAGCAGAGCCTGGATCTCGGCCATGATCCGTTGCCCGGGGACGAGGTCGGAAAGGACGTCGGTGAGCTGCTTGGCCGGCGCCGCGGCCTGGGTCGGGGCCGGCTGGTCGGGGGTGACAAGCCGCAGGCGGCTGGCGACGTCGGCAGGAATCATTTGGGCATGGGGTGCTTAGCGCGCTGGGGTGCCAAATGCCGAAAGCAGCCGGGAAATATCATCCCGGAGGGGGGTGGCACGCTCATTGATCTCGGCAATGTTTTGGAGGGCGGCCTCAATTGCGGCTCGGTCCGAGGGGCGAGCCCTGGGGAGCAGATCCGGCCGGATGCTGGAAATCGACGACGCAACCGCATCCCAGTCGCCTGCTTCTGCCAGTGCCTTAAGTTTGATGGTCAGGGACTCCAGGTCCCGATAAGTTGGATTTGGCGCCATGTATTCAATCCGGGCCATTGCCAAGGGATTGCTTGTTGGGGGCGATTTGCTTCCAGGCGTCGTGGATTTCGCCTAGCAGCATCAATACTTCGTCGAGAGCGGCCACGTCATTCTTCATGTTGGACCACAACAAGCGAGCACTCATGTATTCATAAAGCGCGGCAAGGCGTTCGGCCAGCTCGCCGCCCTGTACAGGGTCCAGGCTGGCTTGCAGGCCGTTGGTAATGATATCGATTGCCTTGGAAATGGCGGCGCCTTTGGCCGGGATATTGCCATCCTGCATGAGGAATTTGGCGCTATTGAGTGCTGCGGTGGCGCCTTCGAAAAGCAGCAGAATCAGCTTGTGAGGGTCTGCGCTCTCGATGGAGGTGGTTAGGCTGACTTGTTCGTAGGCCGCAGTGGGCCTACCCATGGATGTAAACATTACTAACTGACCTTGGGCAGATTGGCGAGTTGCTGGGAGAGGTACGTGCTTGTTTGCTTCATCCCTGCAATTGCTGAATCCAGAGACGTGAATTGTTGCCGGTAGCGATCTTCAATGCGGGTAAGCCGTTGGGTGAGGTCATTTTCCTGTACGCCGAGACGCTTGATTACCGCTGTGACATTGGCGGTCAGGCTTGTAATGGTGCCAGTGGAGCCGACCATGGTCTCCATGCTTGTCTTGAATGCGGTTCCGATCTTCTCGACCAGGGCGGTGACGCCGTCGTAATCTTCTGTCAGGGCCTTGTTGAGCTTTGTGGTGTTCAGTGACAGATTGCCGGATTTGTCGATAGAAACACCGATATCGGAAAGGCGCTGATAATCCGAAGAGCCTCCGGCCGTGGTATTGAAGACCAGGCTGCGCAACTGGAATTGGGCGGTACGGACGACAGCGTCGCCCTGCAGGGGGCCGGCGACCTTGGT
Source organism: Actinomycetota bacterium (assembly GCA_050259815.1). GTDB lineage: Bacteria > Pseudomonadota > Gammaproteobacteria > Burkholderiales > Rhodocyclaceae > JAGTRP01. Next base: position 11,796 of record JBLNBI010000278.1, read on the forward strand.
CTGCGCATTGTAAGCGCCCAGGTCTGCCACGGTCTTGGAGGCATCGTTGAATGCCTTGATGAAGCTGTTGAGGGACTTGGTGACGCTGCTCGTCACATCCTTGCTGACGGTGATGTTGGTCGGGCTGCCCACATTGGTCTTGAGGAGATTCAGGGTGACGCCATCCAGGACTCCGCTGACGCTATTGGTGCTGCTGGTGGCGGCGATACCATTTAGCTTGAACGCAGCGTCTTGAGCGGCTTGTCCCCCTTGGGTAGCGTCCTGGGTAAAGCCGCCGGATGCGTCGGTGGGGTCGAATGTGAAACCCGCCAGACCCGAAAGCTTCATTACATTGCTCATGCCACCATCCTTGGTGGCCAGAACAAGTTGGGCTCCGCCTGTGCCGGTAACGATAGTGGCGGTTACGCCACCGTTCGCCTTGTTGATGGCATCCCGCAAACCGCCAAGGGTGTTGTTGGTCGCATCGATAGTGATCGTCAGCTTCCGAGTGCTATCGGCGGTATAAGTCGTTCCATTCAACTTGCCGAAGTCGATGGTCAGCGTACCCTGCCCAATCGTGGCCTGGGCATCGGCGTAATAGGGCGGGGTCCCGGCGGTGCCGGAGGTGATGCTGGCAAGTCGCTGATTCTGTGCCAGCTTCGATACCTCGAGCGAATAGGTGCCCGGAACTGCGGATGTCGAAGCCGAAGCCGTTGCGATGGTTGAGTCCGCAACGCTGGCGGAGAAGGATGCGTACTTCTGGGCTGCCGTTTGACCGGTCGCAGGCGCCAAGGTCGTGGCGGCCGACTGCAGCGAAGAAAGAGCGCCTTTGAGGGAGCCTAGTGCAGAAATCCTGGCCTGATAGGACGCTTCCTTTTTCTGTAGCGCTACCAAAGGCTGCTGCTCGACTTGCATCAAGCTGTTGAGGATACCGCTTAGGTCTAAGCCGGAGCCGGCTCCTAATGATGAAACGGCCATGGTGATCTCCTTCTCGAAACTCGTTTCCGATCAGCCATTAGAAGCAAATTTCATGCCTTGCTGTGGATGAGCAGGCCCTTTAGCTTATCGAGTGCCTTGGCAATGTTAATTGCTTCTTCCGAAGGAATTTGTCGAAGCACTTCCTTGGTCTGAAGATCGATGACCTTGACCACGGTGAAGCCCGTGTCATCGTCCAGAGAGAACTGAATACTATCGTTGATCGGCTGGACAAATTCCTTAATTTGCCTGACTGCATCTTCCGTCTGTGCGCGGCCGGGAGGCTGAATGTGTTGGCCCGACTGAGGGTTGCCTACGGAGCCATGCTCCGGCAAGGCGGCAGTCGACTCTTGCTTTACAGCCGCGACGCCGACAGATGTGGATGTGAATCCCTGTGGGCCTGTGGCAGGTTGGATGTTCATGGTTCCTCCTTGTCTGTCCTTACAAGGCGAAGCGGCGCGGTAGCTTGTCTGCTACCGCGCCGTCCATTATGCCTCAACTACTTTTCGGGTGGATTAACCGCGGAGCAGACTCAGCACACCCTGCGGCAGTTGGTTGGCCTGGGCCAGCATTGCCGTACCGGCCTGTTGCAGAATTTGGGCGCGGGTCAGGTTGGCGGTTTCCGCTGCGAAGTCCGCATCGCGGATGCGGGAGCGGGAGGCCGACAAATTTTCCGTGCTGGTCTGCAGGTTGGCGATGGTGGTCTCGAAGCGGGACTGGAGAGCGCCGAACTTGGCTCGCTGGCCATTGACCGCGGAGAGGGCTGCATCGACGATGCTCAGGGTGCGTTGCGCAGCATCCACCGATCCGACATCAAAATCGCTTACCTTCTGCAGTTGGGCCGACGAGGACGTTCCGGCGAAGAAGCTGGTACCGCCGGTGGCGGCGCCGTTCGTCGTGGCGTAGCTGAAGCTCTTGTCGGAATCCAGGGTGATCTGGCCATTGACCGAGGTGGCGTTGCCGTTGGCAACGGTCTGGGCGCCGCCGCCGGTGAGGTTCTGGACCGAGAAGCCACCGGAGGTGACGGCGGCTAGGCCGACGTTTTCGCCCGCGGCGTTGAGCAGGGTGATACCAGTGCCGGCATCGTTGACCCGGGCGGTAACGCCGGTCTTGGAGCTGACGTCGTTGAAGGCGGTCACGGCGGCGGAGAGGCCGTCGGCATTGACGGAGGAGCCCACCGTGAAGGAGATGGTGACCGCGGTGGTGTTGTTGGAATAAACGTCCAGCTTGTAGGAAGCGTTGGCGTTCAGGCCGGTGACGTCGAATTCGGTCTTGGCCGAGGCGGTCACGCCGGTATTGCCCGTTTGCGCATTGATGTTGGCAGCGACGGTCTTGGCGCTGTCGGCCAGATTGACGGTGACTGCCTTGGTGCCGACCGAACCGTTGATGGTCAGGGTGTCGGCGACGATGGCGCTGGACGGGGCGGTGCCGGCGACGTAGGCGACGGCGGTCTTGGCGGTGGACTGGTTGGTGCCGGCGGTGCCGGTGCCGACGGTCAGGTCGCCGCGGGTGTTGGTGGCGGTGGCGGCCAGGGAGCCGATCCGGTAGTTACCAAACTGGTTGGTCTGGAAATTGGCGGTGGCAGCCTGGATGGTCTGGCCGGCGTTGGCGCCTACCTGGAAGGTGGCGGTGCCCAGGGAGCCGTCCAGCAGCTTGGAGCCGTTGAACTCGGTGGTCTTGGCGATGCGGTCCAGTTCGGAAGTCAGCTGGGTGACTTCAGCGTTCAGGGCTTGGCGGTCAGAGGCCGAGTTGGTCGCGTTGGAAGACTGGACGGCCAGTTCGCGAATCCGCTGCAGGATGTCGCCGGAGGACTGGAGCGCGCCTTCAGCAGTCTGGGAGAGGGAGATACCGTCGTTAGCGTTACGACGGGCCTGGTCCAGGCCGCGAATCTGGGAAGTGAATCGTTCAGCGATTGCGAGGCCAGCGGCGTCATCCTTGGCGCTGTTGATGCGAAGGCCGGAAGACAGGCGCTGCAACGAGGTGGCCAGGGAGTTGGCCGACGTGCTCAGGTTGCGCTGGGCGTTCAGGGACTGAACATTGGTGTTGATTGTTTGTGCCATGATCCTCTCCTAGAGAAATGTCCGAATTGAGTCTGGATGAGCTTTCCGCATCAGGCGGGTGTCGCTGTTTCCTTGCCTCTTGGATACCTTTACGGCACTGGGCGAAGAAACTTTAGCGTTTTTTTTGGCTATTGCGTTGTTCTTGTCCACGCGTTGAGCCACTCTCGGGCGCGGCTATCAATCATCCACTCCGAGCGGACCTTGGCGCGTAGCGACTCGCCCATGGATGCACGCATGGCAGAGTCGCTTATCAGGCTGCGCAGGGCCTTGATCCATTGCTGCGACGTATTCGCCACGCGTATTGCGGGCAGGTCGCCCTGGTACGGGAGCACGTTGCTGCATACGACCGGATAGCCAAGAGCGCCATATTCTAAGAGTTTCAAATTGCTCTTCGCCTCATTGAAGGCGTTGGCGGCCAGAGGAGCAATGGCGATATCCAGCCCCATTTTGGCCAGGGCAGCCGGATATTCGTCTATCGGGGCCGGGGGGTGAAACTCCCGGACGAAGGGGCGTAACCGGTCGGGGCAGTAGCCCAGGAAAATCCAATCTACTTCGTTGGACAAGGTCCGCAGCACTTCTTCCATCATGACGAGATCGCCGGTATGGCTACTGCTTCCGGCCCAGCCTATGCGCAGTCGGGGGCCATCATACCTGGCAGGTTGAAGGGCATCCCAGACGGCATTGTCCAGGAGGTTGGGCATGACGACGACCTCCCGGGCATAGCGACGATAGGCGTCGGCCAGGGGGGCGGTTGATACCACGAGCCGGTCGCAAATGCCCATGCCTTTTTCCACGCGTGCCTCGATGTCATGAGGCAGGTCGAGGCGGCCGGCATTTTCTGCCGGCAGGCGCGTAATCAGATCGTCAAGCTCGTAAACAAGGAAGCTATCGCTGTGCCGGCGATAAGCGGATAACCAAGCCAGGGCTGTATCTGTATAGGGGCGTTGGAACACCACTGTGTCGGGGGCCAGGGACGCGAGTTCCCACTGGGTTAGAAAGCGGGCACCGCCCCCTCCCTGGATAAGGTGGTGCCGGGCGAGAGTCCGGAGCGGGGTGGCAATGCGCATTTCTCCGCATCCGCGGAAATCCGCAGGGTGCACCAGGATTCTTGGGGCGGGTCGCCAGGGCGTCGGATTACTGCTCAGGAAGGGATTGGGTTCCAGCGTCGGGCTATTTTCGTACCGGGTAAACTGGTTATTGAAATAGGGGTCGTTGGGGATGGATTTGCGCCAGTCGTCCAAAAGGCGGTCGTCCGTATTCTTGGGAGGGGCGGCTTTGGGGGCGGGGGCCGGCTGAGGGCTGGCCAAGGTGGAATAGGGCGTCCACACGACCGAAAGCTGCTGGGTTCCGAGGCGGAGGCAGAAATCGACGTCGGCATGGACGTCGGGGTAACGCCGGTCCGCGAATCCGCCCTGGCTGATGAAGGTCGAACGCCGGATCATCATGCAGTCTCTGCTGACGGCGCTGCAATTCTGGTCAAGGAGCAACTCGCCGCCATGGCCGGCGTAATTGACCGATACCCCGACATGGGGGGATGCAACGCTGCCCATCTGGCCAACCCGGAGGAAAGCGGTGTGTATAGCGCCATCCGTTGTAACGATACGGGCTCCGACGGCGCCCACCTCGGGCCGCAGGGCGTGGCGAGCCAAGTTATCCAGCCACTCGGTGTCGACCGGCATCAACCCGGCTTTCAAGATCAGCAAGAGGTCTGCGTCGGTGGCTCGAGCCAACTGGTTAACCGCAGCGGAGGCCGATCCATCCCCGATTTCAACGATGCGCAAATTGGACGAACCGAGGTTCGCCAATTGCAGCAGGCATTCCCGGACATCATTCGGGGTAGAGGGGGCTAGGGGCAGCAGCAGGGCGAACGGAAGCGTCGGGGTCTGGGAAAGGACGCTTTCCACGGTATGCAGCAAGTCGTCGGGATTCGCGATTTCCGGGATCAGGATGGCGACTTGCGGCATCACGGCGGGATAGGAGTAAACCACCCGGCAGGTATTGTCCAGCAGACCGTGCCGGATGTCGGCGGCCATGTTTTGCCTGGTCAGGTGTGCCTGCAGCAGGCCGGCGCGAATCTGGAGGGGCTGGCTGGCGTGGTCACCGCCGCGGTGCATCGCAATGAACGACAGGTGCCGAACCTTGCTTTCCGGAACTTGGTCAAGTGCCCGCAGAGTGGCCGCCAGGGAAAGAGCGCCGGTACCGGCATTGCCGATATCTGCCAAGGCGGCGAGAAGAATATCGGAGGTGCCGACGACCAGGCCGTCGATGCGCAGGCTGGAGCGAATCCAATCGGGATTCACGCCGGGGGCGAGCCAGGGATGCTGAGGGGCTCCGTCTTCAGAAAACTGATCGCCGTCGGTGAATATCAGCTTGTAGTCCGGGTCGCTGATCAGGGACTGGGCGACGAAGAGCAACGCTTCCGGGATGAGGGCGTCGCCGCCATGGAGGACGGCATGCCAGGGCGCCTCGGCCCGCTGCACCAATTGGGCGATTGCGGTTGCCGCATGCTCCGGGGGGACGGTATACCAGGCGAGGCGGGATGAATTGACTTGCGGGGCCGGCTTGGTGGAGATGACATCCAGTCGCCAGTTCTCGTACAACTGCTCGGACAAGGAACGCAACGAGCGGGTCAAATCCTCATCGCTGCATTTCGTTCCATCGACTACCACATGGATTTGCGGTGCGGCGGCATTGTTTAGGCGCTCGTCGTGCCAGAAGGCGTCCTGCTTCCCCAGGGCTCGCTTGGCTAGCCAACGGCCATAGCTGGAGCGAGTGACGTAGTGGTCGCAGGCGAGCGGGTCGTTCAATGGCGGCGCCTTGATGCCGAGGGGCTGGGATGCTTTTTCCGCTGCGCGACGGGTGGCTTCCAGGTAACCCCGTCCAAATTTCTGGTCGGGCTCCAGGTGATTTCCTTCGGCCCATTCGTTCCAGGCGTTGATGAAGACGATCTGTTCCGAATCCGGCTTGTCGCTCTGGCGGCGAATGGTTTCCTCAAGCCAGTACTCGTAGGACTCGGGACTGCTGTCGGCAATGATGAAGGCGCCCTTCTTTCGCCGGGCGGAGTTGTCCCAGGAGGGCGTTACGCCGGGGAAGCGTTGGTGCGGAACTTCGGGGCGGGCCAGTTGGGCATCCACCAGAACGTCGTAATCGACGACGACATGACCATCGGGCAGGGTGACGGAGGGGTGCTCCTCCGTCATGGCCTTCCAGTCCGGCTGGAAATCGACGGAGGCGTCGAAGCCGAGGGCATGGGGGTCGTCCCGTTCGTTGAAGAAGTTCTCGACACGGCAGATATATATTTCGCCGATACCCGCCTTGCGGGCCTCGGAGCGCCAGATGTCGGTGGTGCGTTTGGGATTGGGCAGATGGCGGGCCCGATAGATCAGGATGAGGGGACGACCATCGATGCGGATGTAGCGGGGGTCCTGGAAGGCGTTGATCAGATATTGGATGTGGTTACGATCATCGTCGTCGTTGTAATTCTGCCCGATCAGTACTTCCTGCTCGGCGCCGTCCCAACGGCGGGTCCAGTTCTCATTGGCCCAGCAAAGGCAGAAGGGGAAATCCGGTTTGCCCGAAGCCAGGATTTCCTCCACCGGACGCTCCAGAAGGCGTCTGCCATTGAACCAGTAGTGGTAATAGCAGAAACCATGTATCCCGTATTCCCGGGCCAGGGCCGCCTGGGCCTCGCGGGCCTCCGGCAGGCGGAGATCGTAAAAGCCAAGATCGCTAGGCAACTGGGGCTGATGGTGTCCCGGGAAGAGGGGTTTCGCCCGGGTGACATTGGTCCATTCGGTGAAGCCCTCGCCCCACCAAGCATTGTTTTCGGGAATGGGATGGAACTGCGGCAGGTGGAAAGCAATCAGCTTGGTGGGCATCTTGGACTCTTGGATGGAGCGTTGCTGAACGGCTTAGGCCGGCTTGCGCATGACAATAAGGGCCTGGGGCAGTTGACCGTCATCCTTGAATTCGACGAGGTCCAGATAGGAGGCCCAATTGTCCTCCACGAACTTCTGCGGGATCAGCGTTTCGCCATAGAAGGAGGATGAAAGGGCATCGCCGCCGCCGGTGGCAGAGAACAGATACTCGCCCCGGTCATAGGCTGCCTCGCAGGCAGCCCGGTCTACAAAGGAGCGGGCGAGGTTGGCGTGCCACGGATGGTCGAATTGGCCTTGCTTGCGGATGTCCTCGCAGAAGGACAGGAAGCGTCGGCCCTGGGTGGTGATGGCGATCATGCCGCCAGGCGCAAGGATGCGGGAGAATTCCCTGATCCAGGCGGTCGCTGCCGCCTCGGAAAGGTGGGAGAACACCGAGTAGGCAACGATCAGCTGATAGGTGTTGGCGGGCAGGTCGGATGGAGGCAGCGACGGGACCAGCTTGAAAGTGGCGTAGGGGAAGGTGCTCTTGCAGGTATCCACCATATTCGGCATGACATCGACGCCGGTGATATGGTCAGGATGGACATCCCGCATGAAAATCCGGGCGTAGCGTCCCCAGCCGGTGCCGAAGTCGAGGAGAGGGGACTTCCGGTTGAGTTGGTGACCGTTCCGTTCCAGGATGCTCTTGACGGAGCGATAAAAATTGAACCCCTCCATGAGCGCCCACTGGTTGCTCGAACCGACCGTCATGGTCTGCAGGGCATCGGAGGGAAAGCCCGGGAGAGGGAAACCCTTGTAGCTGGGAATGTCCACGCTACGGATAAGTGCATCCTGCCACTCGTCAATGCTCAACCGATGGACGCGTTCCCAGGCATCGCCGGTATTTCCGCTCAGGCGCAATTCTTCGGTCAGTTCATTGATCTTGTCTTGCAGTCGCTTGTTTTCGGCACATAGCTTGTTGTAGGTGTCGTCGAAGCCATTGTGCTTGTCGATGATCTTCTTGACTTCTGCCGACGGGGTCTTCAAGTCGGCGAGAAGCCGGGCCCAGGTGATCGGGGAGAGCTTCGGCGTCGCTTCCAACAGATTCTTCACCAGTTCAATGTCTTCCGGGGCTGGCGGAATGATGCGAAGCAAGGGGCTGATCGTGGCGAAGGCCTGATCGAAATTGCTGTCCAGCCCGTAAAGGAAAGCAAGGAATCGCCGGGCAATGGTTTGGCCCGGGTCGATTTCCAGTGCCTTCTTCAGGTACTCCTTGGCCGATTCGCTGTCTTCGTTCTGAAGCGCGATGGCGCCCAGATCGGCATAGGGCTCGGGGCGTTGAACGCCTTGGCTCACGAGTTCTTCGAGGAGGCGTTGAGCTTCGTCTCTTTTTCCTTCCGCCAGGAATTGCTTGGCCAAAGAATATTGATCGTCGCCGCTAAGGGGTTCGGAAGTATGGGACATGGAAGTGGCTCGTCTGAAAAGAGAACGATGGAAGATTAATTCATCTCTATGAACAGCGACATGGCTTCGGCGCTATCGGGGTGGCGGCTCAGGTAATTCATGGCCAGTTGCCGCCCTTCCGCGATATTGCCAGCTTCCTTCAGCAAGGTACAAAGGTTGCTCAGGATCGTCAGGTCGTCCGGGTTGGCCGCATGGCTTCTGAATAACAGATCCTGTGCCCCTCGGGTATCGCCGCGCTGGTGGAGGATGACGGCCAGGTTCGAGAAGGCTCGGGCGCAGGTCGAGTCGAGTTCGGTTGCCACCGTGAAGGCGTCGTGGGCACCGACCTCATTCCCCTCCTCATAGCGTTGCTCGCCCAGCCAGACGACCGATTCGGCAATCTGGCCTCGCAGAGACTGGGGCACCTCTGTGGCCGATCCGGTCAGGGGCTCCGCTGCATTCTGCTCTGCAAGCATGGCGTCCAGCAGCAAGGAAAATAGCGCTTCGCTATCACCGTAGAGGGGCGCAACGATATCCGCGGGCAGTCTATCGACCAGGCTTCGGGCTGCGGGTCCCAACGCCTCGACCAATAGGTGGTGACGTAATGCGGAACCGTCGTAGCCGAAAATCCGGAGGGTTTCGTCACCCAAATGTTCCAGGTACGTCGTTGCTGCATGGAGATAGGCGCCATTGATGGGCCGCTTTGGCAGGGGGGGGAGGCCAGCAGCGGTAACGTGCTTCGATTTTTCATGGACCTCATGCCAATCTTTGTCGCGGATCGGTTTTTCCAGACCGAGCCAGGACGATAGTTTGGAAAGAACGGCCCGCTGCGCATCTCCGCCCTCCAAGTCGGCTTCGGTCAATATGAAGCACCGCGCATCCGCCTCCTTGACTCCCTGTGCCAATGCGCCGGGCGCCGTATAGAGGTCCCGGTAGATGTCGTCATGTTGATACAGGGATGGGAAGTGTCCCTGGAATTTGTCATGAAGAATGTGGCGTACCGGATCGAGGGGGTTCCCCAGGGCGAAGATGAAGCGCGCTTCGGGAAGCAGCGCCTGAAGCTGGGGAATGATGTGATAGTAACGGTCGGATGCATCCAGGACGTAACGTTGGTGGGGTTGCTGCCGTGCCGAATAGAGGTCGGTGGCCAAGCGGCGTAGCCCTTCGGTATAGCGGAGTTCGCCATCCGGTATCGCGGAAAGGAACTGGGCCGTCTTGATGCAAGCCTTGTTGTGGTTGTATTCAGTCTCGATACCCGTCTGCCGACGCTGATACAGCAAAGGGAGCATCAGCCATGAGTCTTCGTGATCGGCCTGAATCTCCGGCGCGGCGGCAAGCAACTGGCGGACGGTGTCTTTGAACGTGCCGGGCAGTCCCAACAAGAACAGGATGTTGCCACCGGTGGACGTCAGGGAAGGAGTTGAGAGAACGGGGGCCATGATGGTCTCAGCTATAGAGTTCGCGGAATTCGGGGAGGTCGTTGGACGCCATCCACGACAGAGTCTGCTTGAATTCCTGGTATAGGCGCCGGACGCTATGGGGGTGCAGATCGCGCTTATGGCGGCCGGGTTTGGGCGAAGCTTTCGGAAAGTGTGCCAGGGACTCTCGATGCAGGGTCTTGGGGCGCTCTATGTCTTCCGTCTCGAGAAGCTCGGCAACGGTGCTGCGCGATGGCGATGCGCCCAGGACATCGATCATCTTCGCCAGGAAGAAGGGAAACGCGTGGCATAGCGTTGCATAGCTCAAGTGCGTGACTCGCTCCTGGGGAATTTCGGCCAAGAACTGCTGGAGTTCTTCCATCACGCTGCGGAAGCCATCCACGCTGGCGAGAACGTACTCATCGATGGGGGTCGCCGCGGCTTTTTCAGCGGCCTGCAGCATCTGCTTGTGAACGGGCGAGCCTTCCGCAATGGCGAGATGGGTCGTGTCCTGGGTCAGGAAATACAGCGAAACCAGCAAGTCCCTGGGGTCCCGGAGGCAGACGAGGTAGCGGAGGTCTTCGAGACGAAGTCCCGATTCCGACACGGCTTTCTTTATCCGCTTTGCGTCGAAGAATATGTAGATGTGCCCCGTCGGCCTGATGCGATAGGTTTCCTCATTTTCGTTACCCATCCAGGCTTCCATGTCAGTTTCGCAAAGCCGGTATTGATCTCCGGTCAGGCGAGTGATGATGCGACGGATGCTCGCCCCTCCGCTGGCGTAGGGCAGATAGAGGATGATGCTCTTGCTATGGCGATTATGGATCGTCGCCGGCATTTGCCATGGGGGCGTATGAGAGTGCATTGTCGATTCCGTCGAATATCTCAAGGCATGTTGGGCATCATTGATAGAGTTCCCGAAATTCCGACAGATCGTTGTCGGCGATCCAGGTCAGAATTTCCCTGAACTCCCGGGTCAGCCGGTGAATCGTCTCGGGCTGCAAATCCCGCTTGTGGCGCCCGGGTGAGGGGGATGCGTTCGGGCAGAGGGCCAGGGTGTTGGGATGAAGGCCATCCTTGTTGCGGATATCTTCGGTGCGCAGGACTTCCCGGATGGTCTGGGCATCCAGGGTCAGGTCCAGAAAGTCGACCAGGCAAGCCAGGTAGCGAGGGAACGCATGGCAAAGCGCAGCGTAACTTGCATGTTGCACCTGTCGCTGGGGTATGGATCTGGCGAAGGCCTTGATGGCTTCCAAGGGGACTTTGAGGGAATGAACATTGGCAGCGACATACTCGTCCAGCGTCATCTGCCGGGTCTGCTCCTTGATGGCGTGGTAATGATCGTGAAGGGCCGTGTCCTTCACAATCGCCAGGTGAGTCTTGTCCTGGATGAGGAAGTACAGGGAGACCAATGCGTCCCGGGGGTCCCGAAGGCAAACCAGGTAGCGCATCGTCTCGGGGGTCAGTCCCGAGTCAGTGACGGCTTGCCGCATTCTTTCCGGATTGGACGAAATGTACAGATGTCCGGTGGGTGCAATGTGCCAGGCATCGTCGGGCTCGGCAAACTTGAGACGGCTGCTTTCCGGGGCAGCGCTTTCATATTGGCCAGTAGCAATGCGGTGCAGGATGCGCTGGGCCTCGTCATGGCGTCCTGCCGTCCACTGGTGTAAATCCATATCCCTGATCCGGTATTGGGGACCGGCGATCCGGTAGAGGATGCGGCGGATGCTGACCCCCGCGGAGGCATGGGGCAGGAAGATGATGACACTGGGCTTGTCGTGTCTGGCGTATCGCGCGGGCGGGGACCACAAGGCTTCGCTCATCGGAAATAGGGAAATGAAGTTCGGGTGGCCGAGTTGGGTTAAGTAGGCTGGGGAAGGTCCGGGGGCGTGCGGGTGTCGTACATCGGACGATATTCCGGCATGTCATTGTCGGCCATCCAGGCGAGCACCTCCTCGAGGTCGCGATTCAGGCTCCGGACCGTTTCCGGCAACAAGTCCCGCTTATGGCGTCCGGGGCGCGGCGAGGCCTTCTCGAAGCGTGCCAGGGAAGCGAGATTGAGGGTGTCGGCCCGCTGAATGTCCTCGGTGGCCAGCAACTCGGCGATGACTTCCCGGCCAGGGGAAACGTCCAGATAGTCGATCAAACCAGTCAGATAAAACGGAAAGGCATGGCAAAGCGCGGCATAGCTCAGATGCCTGACCTGGCCGGCAGGGATGTCCGCCAGGAATTCCTGAAGGGCTTGCAGCGCTCCCCGAGCCCAGCCCATGCGGCCCAGGACGTATTCGTCTACCGTGGTTTCCTGGGCCTCTTCCATGTATGTCCGGAGTTGGTCATAGATGGCGAAATCGGCGTGCAAGGCCAAGTGCTCCTGGCTGCGGCTGAGGAAATAAAGGGAAACCAGCATGTCCCGGGGGTCGCGCAGACAGACCAGGTATTTCAGTTGGGCTGGGGAGAGATTGGAGGCCAGGATCGAGCTTTCCATATGCCCCGCCTCGGTAAAGATATAGACGTTGTCGTGTGCCTGGACGGGATAGTAGGGCTGTACGCCACGCCCGTGCCAACGGTCGATGTCGGGGAAGTGGAAGGCGTATTGCCCTGCGATCAGCTTTTCGATGATGCGTCGGACCGACATGCTCCCGCTGGCGTACGGAAGAAAGACCATCACACTCCGATTGGAGTGCTTTTCCAGCGGGCGAGGGGAGGGCCAGGGGGGCGCCAGGGAATTCATCGGCCGCGATAAACGTGTCGAGAAGTCATGAATAGGCGCTGAGGTCGTCAATGCTGTCGATTTCACCCCATGTCCCGGTATAGGGCACGGTTCCGATCCCGATGCGCTTCGCGTCAATGACCCGTTGAAGGGTTCCGGTCATGTGCATCCGATCTTGATCGGTCTGGGGCAACGCCTTCCGGATAGCCTCTATCTCCGACCAGCCGGCAGGAGTGAAGCGGAGAAGGCCCATGTATTGCCCCTCGATTTCGGCGATGGATGACGGCTTCCCGCCAATTTCCGCCAAGGTGCCGTCGGCGTTGAGGCGGAAGGTTTCTGCATCGAGCAATGGGTCTCCAAAACGCCTGCTCCACAGCTCAAGCCATTGGGTATCGTAGGTGATGGCCAAGGCGGCAACGCTTTCCATCAGCGCGGATACCGCATTCGATTCATAGAAGATGTCGGAGTAGCTCACGATACACGGCTCGGCAAGAAGCCAGTCCCGGGCGCAGGCCAGGGATGAGACCATGTTGGTTTCCGACCAGCGCGGGTTGTGGAATTCAACCAGCCCGCGGTCGGCCAGCAATTCCCTCTTATAGCCGGTGACGATTCCGATATCGGTGATTCCCGCGGCCTGCAATGCCTCGATCTGCCACTGCAGCAATGGCTTGCCCCGGAATTCCACCAGGCATTTGGGGCGATCGTCGGTCATTGCCTTCATGCGGCTGCCGCGGCCGGCGGCGAGAATAATAGCTTTCATGGGAATAGGGCTTTCAGTCGGTCGAGGTCGCGAGAGCTGAAATCGGGCTCCCGTTCCGGATGCCACATCCAGCCTTCCCAGGGAAGCTCCCGGTGGCGTATGGCTTCGATGCTGCCGTCCTCCGCCTGGGCGGTGGCGAGGTAGCCGTCAGGGCAATGATGGAATCCGAAATTATGGAAACTATTGACCTCGCCGCTCAGTTCCCCCGTCAGTACATGGCGGGTGCGGACATGCCCGGTGACCGGCTCGGCGGGTGAACCGGCCCGTGCAGCCAGCATTTGCATGCCCCTGCAGATGCCCAGAACGGGGATGCCGCGAGATTCCGCGTAATCCAGCATCTGGGACTCGGTTTGGTCGCGTTCCGGTGCGTCCCCGATGTCGTTGCCGCCCGAGAGCAGTAGCGCCGCCGGGCGTAGCGCAGTCAGCCAGGGCAGAAGAGCCTTGTCGCCGGCGAGCCGGTTGGGTACGGGGGCGGCCAGGTAGCCGGCAAGGCTCAGCCATGCGGCCAGGCGTTGATCCAGGGCATCCCGCCGCTCGCCGCGATCCGGGAACAGGTCGACACGCTGGCTGACCGCGACGATCTTCAAGACAGTACTTCCACTCTGCGCCCCGCGCAGTCCAGATGCAGCCGCTGGGCTTGGGACCAGCGCCGATAAAGCACCTCGCCGGCACCGATGACTGCGGGAAGCCCCAACTCCCCGGCACGGATGGCCATATGGGAGTTGGCGCCGCCCCAGGCCGTGATCAGCCCCGCGATCGGGTAGGCGAAAAGCCAGTCAAAACCGGGGTCGGCATTGGGAATGCAGACGATTGCGCCGGCCAGCGAGGAGCGATGCTCGCAATGGGTGACCGGAGCCGTGACCTGTTTTTGGGTAATGAAGTTCGGCGCGGTTTCCGGCCACTCGAAAGCCCAAACATCCTTTGGCGAGGCAATGACCGGCGGCAGCGATACAGCAAGCGTTTCCTCGTATCGGGACTTGCCCTGTTCGATGCTGTATTTGAGGATGTCCCTGGGGCGTGAGGCCGTGATGTGGATTTCCTTGAAGGCGGAAATGTCGCAGTAGGCCATTTCCTCGCGGGGGATGCCGACCTGCTCGCCATAATCGGCAACTAATGCCAGTGCGTCGGAAAGGTTGCGGGTGAAGTGGAATTTGGCCAGTTCCCGCAGCTCGATACCCGACTGGAGGAAATCGAAGAGCCCGACCGGGTCGGGTTGCAGTCCGTGGTTTTCCAGCAGCTTAACGATTTCCCTCATTTGCGGCAGCGTCAGGGCGAAGGGCTTGCTCGGCGCGGGGACGGGCGGGCGTTGTTCCCAATCGAAATACAGATCGGGCGCTTCATCGTAGCGCGGGGACAGGATGTCATAGGTGCCGGGGCGCAGGTGGCCGTAACGGGCAAGGAAGGTGGCCTTGTCCAACATCGCCCGATCCCGAGCCAATTGCCCGCTGATGGTGGACACGCTGCCCACGAAGGCGTCGTAGTCCGCCACCGAGAAGACACCTACGGCAACCAGGGACTTGAGCATCTGAACGGCGACGAAGCCGGCCCGGGCGAGCCCGGCGAAGGGCAGGGTGCCGTAGCGCTTGGCATCTTCCAGCAGCCAGTAGATCCGTTCGAGTGGATCGGCATTCGACGCCAGAAGCGCCTCGCGGCGGGTGTTAAGCTTGTCGAGTTTGGCAGCATCCTCTCTCCACAAGCCCTTCTGCGGATGGACGATGCGGTTCGTCAGTTTTCGCAGGCTGTCCGCAATGGTGGCGCGCTCGTCCTTGGTGAATCCAGCACCGGCGAGACGCTCCAGGCGTTGCGGGAGATCGAGGGTGTAACAGGAAAAGACAATCTCGAACTCGACCTTGTCGTGCAGCGTCGGCTCCAGCAGCAGACGGTCGATGTAGTAATCGACGAGTCTTCCCGCCAGGCCGCTGCTCAGGTCGGCCGGGATGAACGAATTGAAGGATAGCCGGACATCGATGTAAGGCAGCCCGAAGAAATGGGGCATCAGGGGAAAACTGCGTAGATTCCGGTAGCCGTAATTGTGGCGCTGGTAAGCCCAGATGGCGTCCGTGACCAGTTCGCGGTAAAGGGACAGGGCCAGGGGCTTGGGGCGTATGCCGATGATCTCGGCCGGATTCCAGTCCGGCATGACCCCGTAAACCGTGCGCCGGCCCATCAGGAAGGGGTGGGGCTGCATGCCCCGCGCTATCTTCTCCTGGATGCATTCCAGGCGATCCGCCTGGGCGCTTGCGGATTCCGGCGGGCGTTTCAGAATCAGGGGGCGGGCCTGGAGGAGCCAAAGGGTCTCCGCGCCATCTTGCCCAGTGACGGCGAATTCGCAGTCGACGGGCGTATTCCCGAACAGCGACAGCAATTCGTCCATCAGGGCCACGACCCCTGCCAGGTCGGCTGGCGGTGGGAGGGGGGAGAGGGCCGCCTGTTGCCAAGTCCGTCCTCTTTTTCCGCTGGTGATGGCAGCGGTGTCGGTGCTGTCCGACCAGTTGATGATGCGGTACGGAGCGCAGGTGTAGGGGTCGTGGGAGAACGCGACGCCGGACTTGCTCACCGATGTCAGCATGGGCTGAACCAGAACTTCGTCAGTGGAGGCGGCCTCTCCGTAGCTTGCGATAACTTGTTCAATCGCCTCGCCAAGGGTGGTCGGCACCACGTCCATGATGGAGAGGAAGGCGCCCGCGTTGGACTGGCTCGCAGCATCCTCCCGGGCGCAGCTGGATCGCACTATCCATGGTCCTTCTCCCTGGTTCTGCCGGATCTTTTCGAGGCAATTTCCGGGATTGTCTTTCCACTCGGCAACCGAAAAGAACGCCAGGGGAGCGATTCGGGCCGTACGAAGCCGATCTTGCAGCAGGGCCAGGGTGCCGGCCTTGGTGGAGAAGGACAGAGCCATGGGATGTCAGGGCCGGCGACGGGCGGACCAGGCGCGGGTGAGGTAGGTGGCTTCGATGACCTTCAGCCCAGCGATGCGTTGCTCAACGAAGGCAAGGAAGGCTTCGAACTTTTCCGGGCCCAGTTGGACGCGCAGATCGTTGACCGAGCGCCACGCGCCCAGATAGCGCTCAGGAAGCATCGCAATGACGTGACGGCCTTCCAGATAGACGACATCGTCGAAATGGGGCGATGCCCACAGTTGTTCGGTCAGGGTCTGGGTAATGCCAGAGCGCCCGGAAGATACCCGCTTGATGTCGGGACGCAGGGTGCCGAGGTGGGCTTCGATTTCCACCAGCAACGGATTGACTTCAATCAGCCGCGGATTCCACAGAGCGGTGAAGCGGCCTCCCGGGCGAAGCACCCGAGCGAACTCGGCTGTTGCGCTATTGAAATCGGCCCAGTGAAACGACGAAGCCATGCTCAGCCAGTCGCAACTGGCGTCGGCCAGACCGGTATTCTCGGCGCTGCCGGCTTGCCAGCGGATGGAAGTGCCACGGCTGTCGGCAATGCCGTTGGCGCGCATGTCGTCATTCGGCTCCACGGCGACGACCGAGCGAACGCCTTTGTTCTCGACCATGCGCGTCCAGATGCCGGTTCCCGCGCCGACATCCGCAAAGTCAACCTGGGCTGCGGGTTTGTCGAGGAGCCCGAGCAGTGCGTTCAGCACCGAGGGGCAGTAGTCGGGGCGATGCTGGGAATAGTCACTGGCCAAGCCCGTGAAGTCGCCGGCTTTTAGTGCTTGATTCATAGGGATTTCCTGTCTTCCAGTAAGCTCAATAATTGGTCCGCAAGAGCCGGCACAGATTGGTCCGGAGCGTGTTCGATCAGACAATCAGCGTTATCCGGCTCGTCAATCGGCAAGTCAAGGCCAGCGACGTTTTTCAGGTTGCCTTCGTCGAAGCGGCGATAAATGTCTTTGGGATCGCGTCGGCGCAGTTCCTCGACGGGGACCTTCAGGTATACCTCGAAGTATCCCGGCAAGTGGGCACGGTTCCAGGAATGAACTTCCTTGAACAGCGAGATGGTCGCGATGACGACGGTGAACCCCTGGCTGGCAATGACCCGGCAAAGATGAGCGTATTGCATCGCCAATGCCAGCCGCGCGGAGCGGTCATGGCCGTGGGGTGTGCTGGCGGCACCGAATACTTCCCTGAGTTCGTCGCCATCAAGCAGTACCGCGGTTTCGCCCCGAGTATTCATGCGCTGTACCAGCGCCGTGGCCAGGGTCGATTTTCCTGCGCCGGAGAGTCCGGTAATCCAGATGACGCGGCCAGGGGTATGGTGGGCTTTCTTTTCCATCGTTGGCGGAGAGATCCGGCAGTCAGGGTGGCTGTGGGGCCTCGATTCCGAGCCCATGGCAGCGCCTTTGTAGGTGGGGCATCAAAGAAAACGCTCACCGGAGTGAGCGTTTTCCTTAGGGCCGCGTTTAGCCCTGGAGCAGCTTCAGCACGTTCTGCGGCAACTGGTTGGCCTGGGCCAGCATTGCCGTACCGGCCTGCTGCAGGATTTGAGCGCGGGTCAGGTTGGCGGTTTCCGCTGCGAAGTCCGCATCGCGGATACGGGAGCGGGAGGCCGACATGTTCTCGGAGGAAACCTGCAGGTTGGCGATGGTGGTTTCGAAGCGGGATTGGAGGGCTCCGAACTTGGCTCGCTGGCCATTGACCGCGGTGAGTGCGGAATCGACGATGCTCAAGGTTCTTTGTGCAGCATCCACCGATCCGACATCGAAATCGCTTACCTTCTGAAGTTGGGCTGCCGATGCCGTTCCAGAGAAGAAACTGGTACCACCGGTGGCGGCGCCGTTCGTGGTGGCGTAGCCGAAGCTCTTGTCGGAGTCCATGGTGATCTGGCCGTTGACTGAGGTGGCCTGGCCGTTGGCAACGGTCTGGGGGCCACCGCCGGTGAGGTTCTGGACCGAGAAGCCACCGGAGGTGACCGCGGCCAAGCCGACGGTTTCGCCGCTGGCGTTGAGCAGGGTGATGCCGGTGCCGGCATCATTGACCCGGGCGGTCACGCCGGTCTTGGAGCTGACGTCGTTGAAGGCGGTCACGGCGGCGGAGAGGCCGTCGGAATTGACGGCGGAACCCACCGTGAAGGAAACGGTGACCGCAGTGGTGTTATTGGAATAGAGGTCGATCTTATAGGAAGCGTTGGCATTCAGGCCGGTGACATCGAATTCGGTCTTTGCCGTGGCGTTCACGCCGGTCAGCGGCGATTGTGCGTTGATGTTGGTCGCGACGGTCTTGGCGCTGTCGCCCAGATTGATGGTGACAGCCTTGGTGCCGACCGCGCCGTTGATGGTCAGGGTGTCGGCGACGATGGCGCTGGACGGCGCGGTGCCGGCGACGTAGGCGACAGCGGTCTTGGGGGTGGACTGGTTGGTGCCGGTGGTACCGGTGCCGACGGTCAGGTCGCCGCGGGTGTTGGTGGAGGTGGCTGCCAGGGAACCGATCCGGAAATTGCCGTACTGGCTGGTCTGGAAATTGGCGGTGGTGGCCTGGATGGTCTGGCCGGCATTCGCGCCCACCTGGAAGTTCGCCGTGCCGAACGAACCGTCGAGAAGCTTTTGGCCGTTGAACTCAGTGGTCTGGGCAATGCGGTCCAGTTCGGAAGTTAGCTGAATGACTTCCGCGTTCAGGGCCTGGCGGTCGGAGGCCGAATTGGTGGCGTTGGAAGACTGGACGGCCAGTTCGCGGATCCGCTGCAGGATGTCGCCGGCCGATTGGAGGGCGCCTTCCGCAGTCTGGGAGAGGGAAATGCCGTCGTTGGCATTGCGGCGGGCTTGGTCCTGGCCGCGAATCTGGGAAGTGAATCGCTCTGCGATGGCGAGGCCGGCGGCGTCATCCTTGGCGCTATTGATGCGCAGGCCAGAAGAGAGACGCTGGAGCGAAGTTGCCAGCGAACCCTGCGACGTATTCATGTTGCGCTGGGCGTTGAGCGAAGCAATGTTGGTGTTGATGACTTGAGACATTTTGCTCTCCTAATTGCGTCCTTTTCCGGAGCGCTCGCAACGGTGGCCCGGTGGCCTATGCAATTTCGCTGTTCGCGCAGTAGTGCCATTGCCTAAGCCAGAAGTGTGCCAGGATGTGTTCTATGGGATTCCCCTTGGCTCGTCCCTAGAAAAGAATCGGCTTGCAGGGAGGCTCTACAATCAATGAGTTCGGCAAGAGCGTTGTTCCTTGCCGGCTGTTCGGCAAAATTTGCCGCATGGTCAAACTCGCAAAAAAGTGCCTTGCCGGTTTGCTAGACTGGTAGCCTTTCACTTCCCATTCAGTCGATGTCTGTCGCCCCTATTTCCTCCGAGCCGCAGCCTGATGAGCTGATGGCTCTCGCTCGATTATTCTCGGCAGGGCGCCATTGCGAGGTTGTCGCGTCCGCCCGAGTCCTTGCCCGGCGGTTTCCCTCCTCGGGAGTGGTCTACAAGTTACTGGGTAGTGCACTTCATGCTCAAGGCAATTCCCTTGAGGCTGCCGAGGTGCTTCGGAAGGCGGCGGAATTGCTGCCCTGCGATAGCCAGACCTGGAGCAATCTGGGCAATGCGCTTGCCCAGGCAGGAAACCCGGACGAGGCGATCAAGGCGCACGGGATGGCCATCCGGCTACAGCCCGAAGCGGCAACGCCCCGCTACAACCTCGGATGCGTTTATCTCAACCAGGGAAAGAAGACCGAGGCGTTGGAGCAGTTCTGGTTGGCCTACGACCGCTCTCCCCAGGATCGCGAGCTTGCCCGCTTATGCCGGCAACTGGTGCTGGAGGTTGGGGACAGGGCGCTGCAGTTGTCCTTCTGCCGGCTCAACGTCAGGCATGTTCCGGACGATGGCGTGGCGCTGGGGGTGCTGGGGGCTCTGCTGCTCACGGATGGCGCGGATGAGGAAGCCGAGCGCCAATTGAGGGAGGCGGTCCGTGTTGCCCCGCAAAATGCGGTGGCCTGGTCCAACTTATGTGTGGTACTGCAGAACCGTTCCGCCCTTTCCGAGGCGATTGCTGCGGGGCGTCAGGCGGTGGCTCTGGCGCCGGACTGGGTTTCCGCCCACAACAATCTGGGTACGGCGCTCATGTCGAGCGGCGCCTGGACGGAGGCTAAAGCGGCATTTCTTCGGGCACTGGAAGCGGATTCCGAGTTTGCCGAGGCTTATTACAACCTCGGATGCGTCTGCAGCAGCCTGAACGAAACCGTGACTGCCCGCGACGCCCTCATCGAAGCAGTCAAGCGAGATGGACGGCCGGACTGGCTGGTCCTTGCTTCCCATACCTGTCGCCAACTGGTCGACTGGGACAGCGCTGAAGTGATCGAAAACGCCTTGCGTGAATGCCTTGCGCAGCCGGGGATGCTGGAAAACCAGCGACATAGCTTGCCGTCACCATTTGCCTTTCTGACCATTCCGGGTACGTCGGCCCAGGAGCAACGGCGTATTTCGTGTCATTTTTCCCGGCAATTCGAGGGACGGGGGGCCGTGCCGCGGGGAGCCGGGTTCGCCAAGGCGGACGGAGCGCCTCTGCGGGTCGGCCTGCTGTCATCGGATTTTCGTGATCACGCGACTGCCCATCTGATGGCAGGGGTGCTGGAGGCCTTGGATTCCAGGCGTTTCCAACTGGTTGCCTATGACTACAGCCCGCCCCGCAACGATGCCTATCGGGACCGCCTGCGCCGCATCATTCCGGAGTGGAGAGAAGTCGGCGGGCTGTCGGATGTCGACGCGGCCCAGCGCATGGCCGCGGACGGCATCCATATCGCCATCGACCTCAAGGGATGGACCCAAGGTTTTCGAGGAGGCATCCTGGCCCATCGGCCAGCCCCTGTACAGATGCAGTGGCTCGGCTTTCCGGCAACCATGGGGGCCGATTGGATCGATTACATCATCGCCGACCCGGTCGTGATTCCCCCGGGAGAAGAGCGCGCCTATAGCGAAAAGATTTTGCGTCTTCCCCACTGCTACCAGCCCAACGACCGGACTCGCGCCATTGATCCGTCGCCGGGGCGGGCAGCCCTTGGCCTGCCGGAGGATGCACTGGTCCTGGCAGCCTTCCATCAACCCTACAAGATTACCCGGGAAACCTTTGCGCTGTGGATGAGGTTGCTTTCTCGCCTGCCTGATGCCGTTCTCTGGCTTTTGGAGGTTCCACCCGGAGCCAAGGAGAGCTTGTGCCAGGCGGCGCTGGATGCCGATGTCTCTCCTTCTCGGCTCTACTGGGCTCCCCATGTTCCTTCGGCGCAAAACCTGGGGCGGCTGGCTGCTGCGGATTTGGCCCTTGATGCTTTTCCCGTCAATGCCCACACTACCGCCAGCGATGCTTTGTGGGCCGGGGTCCCGCAAGTGGCCCAGTGCGGTGACGCGTTCGCTTCCCGTGTTTCCACCAGTATTTTGCGGGCGGCCGGGGGGGCGGATCTGGTGGCATCGAACTGGCAGGATTACGAGAATCTGGTCGTCGGTCTTGCTCAACAAGAAGAGCAACTCTTGGCGGTGCGAGAGTCCTTGGCTGCCAATCGTCTGCGCTGTCCATTGTTTGATAGCGGGGAGTTTGCCGGGCATCTGAGCCAAGGGCTTGAAATGGCGTGGGCTCGCTATCAGCAGGGCTTGCCGCCGGACCATCTTCACGTCGGATAGAGGGCGGCACAGCTTTATCGACGGTACCCCT
>JBLNBI010000279.1:0-3107 GCA_050259815.1 Actinomycetota bacterium
GACAGCTTGTCCGCCTGCCCCGATTGCCAAGCAAAAACCCCGTACGGGGCGGGCAAGGACCGGCGGGCGCCCCGGGGGCCGCCGCCATTCGGCGGTATTCGATCCTTGACATGCCGGCCGAGCCCGGGGTTACTCACGATCAAGGCCTGGAAGGTCAGGTATGCCTTCCAGGCCTCATTTCTATTGAAATCCGCGGCATCACTTCATATTGACCAGGCAGTCGCATTGAGAACAGCCATCACAAGTGCCGTAGTACCTGCCAAGAAGAACACAGCTCCACCTAGTTTCACGATGAAGATCTGCCATTTCGCCATAGGACCGGCTATTCCAGATCGCCCCCTCTTCGCCGCTTGGTCCAGAATTGGCCGCTGCATCTTTTTGACTCCGGCTGGACCGAAGCGATAAATAAAGAATCCCCAGCCCATCCCCCAAGCTGCAACGAGGAGAGCGAACAGGGCGAACTCCAACGAGACCCCTCCCCGGATGGAGTTGATGCAACGGTCGGGCTTAAGCCCCGACGGCATTAAGTAAAGGGTAACATATTTACGTATTACACAATAGACGCAATACCCGAAACTACTGGTGCGTTTCCCTCTTCTGGAGGTGGGCGCCATGGTTCATCCACTGCAGGAGAGTACTCCAGTATGGCCGACGAGTTCATCGCCAGGGTTCGGGGGAGGGGCTCTCCTGCATAATCTGAAGGCGGGTCACCGAGACGCTTCGGGACCTGAGCATTTCTTAGGGCAATTTCAGCCTACAGTGACGGAAATCATCCCTCCGGTAACGTCTTACTTACGGTAAAATGAAGCTGGAGGCAAGAAGATTATGTGGATTTACTCCTCACAGCTCACCATCTTCCTGGTGTCGGCTGTGACACTAGTCCTGCTGGTCTGGATGGCGACCGGCCGCAATCCAGTGGGCGAATTGCGGTCGACGATCCGCTTCTTCCGTTGGGACGCTCGCCTACTTGGCGCGCTTGTGGCGGCGGTTGCCATGTTCGTGGTCGACTCGATCGAGACCTATCTCGAGCCCTGGATCGGCAACCACGTTACCTGGGACTTCACACAGCAAGTGGGGCATGCCGGCCTCAATCTTCTCCTCGCCATCCAACGGCTCGAATGGCCGCCCTTGACCCATGTTATGACCTTTGTCTACGTAATCGCCTTTCCACTGTTAATGCTGAGCGGCCTGGTCGTATACTCCGCCCGCGACGACTGGGAAGCCGTGAAACGCCTGCTCACCGGCTACTACCTGAACTACCTGGTGGCGCTGCCCTTCTACATCTTCGTGCCGGTCAAGGAAGCCTGGGCAGGGAACAGGGGGATCCACTTTCTGATTCCGCAAATTTACCCCGGCTTCGAGACCCAATACCGGCCGTACAGCGGTCTGGACAATTGCTTCCCCAGCCTCCACACTTCGCTGGCTCTTACATACGCCCTGGTCGCCTGGCGGTGCGGATACCGCCGGCTGGCCATCGTTCTCACCATCGGGGCCGGGCTGGTCATGTTCAGCACGCTTTACCTGGGCATCCACTGGATTCCCGATATGTTAGCCGGCGCTGCACTGGCCGTACTTGCTTCGGGAGTCCTGCCCGCCATCGCACCCGCAACCGCTCAAGAGCTACCTTCGGAACGCTGACGTGAAAACGGCCTGGAGTACGCCTCCAGGCCGTTTCTTCATGGGGCTAATCCGCCGCGGCTTCTTCTGCATTCGCCCAGTGCCACGTCATCTGCAGATGGATCTCCTTGTTCCGCCCACTGGTCGCCCAAGTCGTCAGCGATTCGACGAAGCAGCGAAGGAGATTCTTCTGCTCCTGGGGGCTCAGTTCACTGAACTTGTCCATCTGTTCGACCGCCTGCAATCGGAGCGAAAGTGCCTGCTCCTGTTCCTCAAGTTCAACCCGCTGGGCCAGCAGTTGCTGACGTTGCTCCCGCACCTTGTGCAGGTCGTCAGCGAGATCCTTCCGCAGGGCACGGAACTCAGAGGCGGTAATCAGTTGCTCCCGGTAATCCGACCGCACCTGGCGCTCCTGGTTCTCCAGCTTGGCGATGCGCTGATCCAGTCCGGTCACCGCGAAGCTGACTTCGGTCTTCGATCGCTCCAGCCCGGCGACTACCGCTTCTCGGTACCGCTCCCTGGCCAACTGGCTGCCATAGCGGGATACCAGCTCTTCCCGCACCCGATCCTCCAGGATACCCGCAGGGATGTTGCCGGCATCGCAGAACAGCTTCCCCTTAATCTTCTTACCCAGGCAGCAGTAGTACTGGTACTGCCGCCCGTTGCACTTCTCCCATTTCGTGTAGAGGCTGTACCCGCACTTGCACTTGGCGAGGCCCGTGACCAAGTAGGGCGAGGCTGTCGCCCGGGGGGAGGCGCCCTGGACGCCCTTGCACCGCCGGCTGGCCTTTACCTGCTGAGTCATGGCGAAGACATCATCGGCGATCAGCTGCGGGATGAAGGGGCTCTTCTCAACTACGGTGGCGCTCTCATTCTTCACCCAGTAGGTTTCGCCTGCCACCTTGCCGTGGCGCGGATTGCGGGTGATGCGCCCGTAGATCATCTTCCCGGTGTACACCGGGTTGCTCAACATCCCGATGATGGTGCGCTGGTTCCACATCTCGCCATTGCGGTTGCGGAAGCCCTGGCCGTTCAACTCCACGACGATGCCCTTGGCGCCCAGGCCCCGGTTGTACAGCTCAAAGATCTTCTGCACCAAGGGCGCCTCCGCCGGATCGATCTCGTAGGCGCCTTTCGTCTGCCCGTGACGGTAGCCATAAGGGGCCTTGGAACTCGGCTTGTACCCTTCCCGGGCCCGAGCCATTCGCCCGGCCGTCGTCCGCTCACGAATGACGCTGCGCTCCCATTCCGCGAAGCTGACGAGCATGTAGAAGAACTGCTTGCCCATGGCGGAGGAGGTATCCAGCGGTTCGCGGGCAGACTTGACGTGGGTCAGCCCGTCCCATTCCTCCAGGACCAGATTGACCATGTCAATGACTGACCGGGAGAGCCGGTCGAGCTTGAAGACCACAACGCAGTCGACCTTGCCGGCCCGGACCAGGGTGCGCAGGCGGGTCATGGCGGGGCGCTCCAGGTTGCCGCCCGACCAC
>JBLNBI010000280.1:0-8563 GCA_050259815.1 Actinomycetota bacterium
GTGACGGTGCGGACCTTCCCCAACAACCTGACGGCCAAGATGTTCGGCTACGAGCCGAAACCCAATTTCACGGTGGAGAACGAAAAATCCATCTCCAGCGCCCCCCGGGTGGATTTCGGTAGCCCGCCGCCGACCGGGCCGGCTTCGTCCCCCGCCCGTTGAGCGATGACCCGGCCCGGCAAGGCGTCGCTGCTCGTCTTCCTCCTGTGCCTCTGCTGGCCCTGCCTGGCCTGGCTGGCAGAGGCCATTCCTCCCCTGACCGCCCGGGTCATCGACCGCACGGGAACACTGCCCCCCGATCAAGTCGCCAGCCTGGAGCGGACCCTGGAGTCCTTCGAAACCCGCACCGGCATCCAGTTCGCCGTGCTCCTGGTGCCGACCACCCGGGACGAGCCCATCGAGCAGTACGCCCTGCGGGCGGCGGAACAGTGGAAGCTGGGTCGCAAGGGCGTGGACGACGGGGCGCTGTTGGTGGTCGCCAAGGACGACCGGGCGATGCGCATCGAGGTGGGCTACGGCCTCGAAGGAGCCCTCAACGATGCCACCAGCAAGCGCATCATCAGCGAGATCATCGCTCCCCGTTTCCGGGACGGCGATTTCTACGGCGGCATCAACGACGGCGTCGCCCGCATGATGCGTGTGGCCGAGGGGGAACCCCTGCCGCCGCCGGCCCGGCATGGGGGTGCCCGGGAAAGCGGCGGGGGATTGGCCCAGAACCTTCCACTGATCATTGTGGTGGCTCTGGTGGTGGGGGGCATTCTGCGGGCCGTCCTGGGGCGCCTCCTGGGTGCCGTCGCCACCGGCGGAATGGCCGGGATGCTGGCGTGGTGGATGGCGGGGGCACTGTCCATTGCGCTGGCGGCCGCTATGGTGGGCTTCGTCGTCACCCTGTTCTCCGGATTCGGCGTCCGGGGCGGCTGGCCTGGCGGTGGTTGGGGAGGCGGCGGTTGGGGGAGCGGGGGCTTCGGGCGAGGCGACGGCTTTCGGGGCGGAGGAGGCGGTTTCGGAGGGGGCGGTGCATCCGGCCGTTGGTGATTCCGGGACATCGTAAACTTGTTGCGTCCGGGTCTACTAAGCCTTGTTTTTTCGGAGAAATAGCGTCTTTTTCGTTGTTCCGGGATCGGCTTCCCCTTATCCTTCACGCCCCGGATTTCAAACGTTGCAACAGGTGGATATATGAACAACATGCAGAAAGCTGGCCTCCTGCTGGGCCTGTCTCTGATGGGGGCTGGTTCGGCCCAGGCCCAATCGGCTTCGCCCGCTGTCGATTGCGCCTACGTCGCCCAGTTCGGTTACTTCAATTACCATCCCGAATGCAACGTGGCTGCGACTTCCCAGATCGTCACCGGCCCGGCCATCCGCCAGATGCAGGCCATCAGCGAGGCCGTCTCCCTGCAGGCCAATTTCGGCCTGGGCGGCGGCCCCCTGCAGGCGTCCCAGGGCATCAGGGGCATAGCCGCCGGTGCCAACCTGCCCAAGTGGAATGTCTGGGCCAGCGGCAATTACAACGACGTCGACCTTTCCAAGGGCGCCGGTAATGCCATCAACTTCAGCGGCAACCAGCGCGTCGCGACCTTCGGCGCCGATTATCGCCTCTCCCCGGCGACCACCTTCGGCGTCAGCGCCGCCTACGACGATGGCTACGTCCGTCCCCAGAACGGCAACGGCCTCAAGGTCACCAATGCCGGCATCAATGTGGCTCCGTACTTCGCCTACCAGCTCAACAAGAACTACTCCATCGACGGGTCGGTTGGTCTGGGCTGGGGCTCCCAGAGGAATTCCGGAGGCTTCGCGCTCAACCATTATGACGTCGATACCGAGCGCAGCTTCGCCGGCATCAATCTCAATTCCGGCCACTGGTACGGCAATTGGCAGGTGGCGGGCAAGGCCAGCGTGTTCTACTCCCACCAGCACAACGACGCCGACACCGGCACCGGCCTGGGCGCCTCCTCCAAGTACCTGATGCAGGGCCGCGTCGGCGTGCAGACCGGCTACTGGATGGGTAACGGCTTCATGCCCTATGTCGGCGTAACCTACGTGAACGACATGGCCCGCAACCAGACTTTCGGCGTCAGCCTGGACAAGGACGGCTACGTCGCCGGCGTCGGCCTCAACTATTTCTCCAAGAGCGGCATCACCGGCGGCGTGTCCTATACCTCCGAATTCGGCCGCCACGACGTGACCAACAACGTCTTCATGGCCAACGTGAACGTCCGCTTCTAAGACGTGCAGTCCCGCCGAAAAGCCGCACTGGGTGCGGCTTTTTTTTCGCTCTGGTTCGCCGCCTGCGGCACCGTGGCCCCGGAATCCCGCTTGGCCGAGGCCCGGGCTTTGGGCCATTCGGCCGGGCTCGCCGACGCCGACCTGAACGCCGGCGGCTTTCAGCTCTTCGCCCTCCTGCGCCAGCGGGAGCAGGGGGAGCGGCTGCGGGTGTATATCGAGGGGGATGGCGCCCCGTGGATCTGGCCTCATCTGCCGCCTGAGGACCCGACCCCTGCCAAGCCCCTGGCCCTGCGACTGGCCGCCCGGGACCCGGGGGGCAGGGTGGCCTACCTGGCCCGTCCCTGCCAGTACTTCTCTTCCTCCGCCTGCCGTTCCGAATTGTGGACCACCGGCCGCTTCGGCCCGGAAGTGGTTGCGACCTACCAGATTGCCCTGGACAGGCTGAAAGCCCGTACCGGCGCCGGCCGACTGAGCCTCGTAGGCTATTCAGGCGGCGGGGTGCTGGCGGCGCTTCTGGCCGAGTCCCGGTCCGACGTGGCCGAATTGCTGACGGTGGCCGCTCCCCTTGATACGGACGCTTGGACCCGGCATCATCAAGTCACGCCCCTGGATGGCGACAACCCGGCCGCCGGAGCGGCTCGCCTGCGGACCCTGGCCCAGCGCCACTGGGTCGGTGGTGACGACGAGGTGGTTCCGGCCACCGTGGTTCGGCCCTTCGCCGAGGGATCGGCGGCTGTGGTGGAAGTGGTCCCGGGTTACGATCACGAATGTTGCTGGGCCGACGACTGGCCCCACCGCCTGGGCGAGTCCGGGCACGACCATTGAAGCTTAAGGAGAACCCATGTCCCCGGTTCGTCGGCTGACTCTCTTCCTGACCTCGTTCCTGGCTTCTCAGGGCTACGCCCTGGCCCAGGGCTTCCCCATGATCGGCAACATGATGCCGGGCATGGCCCAGTTCCAGTCCATCGAATTGCAGCGCCACCAGGCCCGCACCCTCCTGTACCGGGAAGCCCTGGAAGAATTGCGCAAGAATCCCAAGGCTGCCGACCTGGCGGAATGTCCGGCCGGGGTGGCGCCGTCAGCGAGCTTGAACTGCATTCCCCGGGGGGATGGGAAGCAGGCCCTGCCGGCCGCCGCAGCCCCGGTGTCCGGGCGGCGGGTGGCCGTCCTGATCGGCAACAACGACTACGGCAAGCCCATTCCGTCCCTGGAAACCCCGGTGGCGGACGTGGAAAAGATCGCCGAAACCCTGCAGCGCCAGTTCGGCTTCCAGGCCACCGTCGTCCGCAACGCCCGGAAGGGAGATATCGTCCGGGAACTGAACCGGGTGGCCGCCGAGGCGAAGCCGGAGGACAGCGTGCTCATCATGTACGCCGGCCACGGCTACCTGATGGACGACACCAAGGCCGGCTACTGGATTCCGGTGGATGGCTCCACCAAGTCCCCGGCCAACTGGATTTCTAATACCGACATCGTGAAATTCCTTCAGGCCATCCCGGTGCGGCAGATGATCCTGGTTTCCGACAGCTGCTTCTCGGGCTCCCTCACCCGGGAGCTGAAAATTTCGGAAGGGGCGCGCCTGGCCCGGGATGAGATTCTCCGGCGCCGGGCCGTGCTGGTGCTGTCTTCCGGGGGCGAGGAGCCGGTGTCCGATGAGGGACGGGACGGACACTCCATCTTTGCCTGGAGCCTGATCAAGACCCTGGGCGAGTCCCGGGACAACACCACCGGCTTTGAGGTCTATCGCCGGGTCAAGTCCATCGTCACCGAGGAATATCCCCAGGAACCCCAGTACGGCGCTGCCGTGGCGGCCGGCCACATGGGTGGGGCGGAATATCTGTTCGACCGGCCCTGAGGGCGGGGCCGCCGAGGCGGAAAAAACCGGTGCCCGGGCCTAAAGCCCGCGCCGGCAGGGCCGTTAGATAATCTGTGAGCAATACCAAGGAAAACACCATGGCTAGGCCCATCCAACTAGTCTGGGACAATCCCCACCCCCAGCCCCATTTGAAGAACGACCTCAAGATGCTGCGCCTGTTGGCGGACATGCTGACCGGCTCCATCCGTTCCGGGCACATCGAAGGCGCCAAGCGCATCGCCTCCATCCACCACCTGTCGCCCCTGGCCCTGTCGGTGGTCGCCACCCGGATGTTCCGTGCGGGCATCAGCGAGGACCAGATTCTGCAAGTCGTCTGAAACCGGCTACTGGTCGTCCTTGAGGCTGTAATCCACCGCCAGGTCGATGGAGAAGGCCCGGCCCCGCAGGGAGTCCGGCACCGGGGTATGGCTGGCTGCCAGGCGCATCATTTCCAGGGCGGCCTGGTCCAGGATCGGAAAGCCGCTGCTGCCGATGAGCGTCAGGCTTATCGGCATGCCCGCCTCGGAAATCACCAGCCGCAGGGCAACCCGGCCCTCCCAGCCGGCCTCCCGGGCAACCGCGGGATAACGCTTGAAGCGGGCCGCCACGCGGCCGAGAGCCAGGTTGTATTGGCGCAATCCATTCAAATCCACCGTTGGCCGGGGCGCCTGGGCGGCGGGGGTTTCGGGCGCCGTGGCCGCGGAAGCGGCGGCCGGGGCGCTCGGGGTGGCGGCTGCCGTTGCCTCAGCCGGCGTCGTGGAAGCGGCAGGCGCTGAAGCGGCCGGGGCGGCCGCTACCGTCTTGTCGTAAATCCGTTCGGGGGGAGCCGGCAGGGGAGAGCTGACCGGCGGCGCCACGGCTCGCTCACGCGCCGGCGTCTCAAGGGCGGTCGGTGCCGAGGCCGGGGCGGTTGCGGGATGGCGCAGGCTGGCCTTCAGCGGGGACCCGCTCAGGGTGGCGGGCGGATTCCAGGCTGGAGACAGGGCCAGGCCGTGGGCCACCAGGGAGGCGGCAACGGCCCAGCCGAGGCGGCGATCCAGCCGGATGTCCATGACGGCGACAGGTCCGCCTTACTTGGTGACGGTGACGCCGTTGGCGAAGACGATCTGGTCGAAGGTCCGGCCCAGGGACTTGGCGGTGAAGTTGCGCATCACCATGTCCCCTTCCCAGCTCACCTTGTCGCCCGCCTTGACGGCGGTTTCGGGAGCGGCGATCCACAGGGTCGAGCCGCCCTGGACGACTTCCAGGTAGGTGTAGCCGCCGGCGTTGGCCACGCTCTTCACCACGCCCTGGCGGGCGCCGGCTGCCGGAGCAGCGGCCTGGCCGGCCGGGGCGCCGGAGGGGGCGGCCGGATGGGCCGCGGGCATGTTGCCGTGGGGCGCCACCTGGACGGTGGAGCCGCCCTGGGGACCCCAGTTATCCACGAACAGGATCTGCTCGAAGGTTCGGTTGAGGCTCTTGGAGTTGAAATTGTTCATGACCGCATAGTTGCCCCACTGGACGGTGTCGCCCGCCTTGATCTGGATGGGGCCGCCGGCGATCCACAGCTTCTTGCCCTCGGATTCCACCTCGGCATAGGTGTAGGAGCCGGCCTGGAGCACCTGCAGCACTTTCCCCGTATTGGGAGTGGAAGCGGACAGGGTGGGCGGGGTAGCGGGGGCAGCCGGGGCCGGGGCAGCGGCGTTGGAAGCGGCCGGCGTGGCGGGGGCAGGGGCTTCGTCCTTCTTGGAACAGGCGGACAGGCCGACGGCGGCGGCAAGGGCAAAAGGCAACAGACGGTTCAAAATCATTCTCCAGGGAAGGCCGATTGGGACGGCCGTAAGACCAAAAATCTTAGCATGAACCATGCCCAACTCTGGTGCGCTCGGGCCGAACGGCTTTCCATCCCCAGGGTCCAAAGGGCTTCTGCCGATGCCGGCGGCCGACGGAGGCAAGTCTATGAAAAACAGGCGATTTCGGTGGCCCATCAACGAGGACGCCGACCAGGAGCTCCGCTACTGGATGAACGAACTGTTCGGTGCCCTGCGGATTGGCGCGGTTTTCGCGGTAGCGACGGGCCTGCTCATCACCGCTCTTCCCAAAGGTGAGAATCACCCCGGCGGCCAATTTCTCGGCGATTTCTGGCCCTATCTGGTGGAGTGCGCATTCTGGCTCGGCATGTTGATCGGCATGCTGTGGGGCGCCGGGAAGCGGATGGGCTCGGCCCTGGCCGGTACCCTGCCGTGGCAGGAGCCCAAGGAGGAAAGGGCTGCCACGGGCCGCTTCTTCGGCCAGTGGTCAGCCTTTGCAGCCCTCATGGGGTTCTTCCTGTGGTTCACTCCCCAGGTCGCCTTGGCGGCGGGCATGGGGGACATGGCCCTGCTAACCGCTGGCTTCCTTCCCGTATCCTCGGCCTGCTGGATTGCCGCCGGCGTTTTCGCCCTGGTGGCCCTGGTCAGCCGGAAGCGACCCAGGGGTAACCGGGGAATCGACTGGCCGGGCCGGCCCTGAGGCGTGGTGCAGGCGGTTGCGCACCCGCTGTACCACGTCGTCCACGTAGGTGAATAGCACCGGGATCACCAGCAGGCTCAGGAAGGTGGAGGTGATCAGGCCGCCGATGACCACGATGGCCATGGGCGCCCGGAAGCTCGGATCCACCCCGATGCCCAGGGCGATGGGCATCATGCCGGCGCCCATGGCGATGGTGGTCATGACGATGGGCCGGGCCCGCTTGGCGGCGGCGTCCAGGAGCGCGTCCCAGCGGGACAGGCCGTGGTCCCGGCGGGCCATGATGACGTAGTCGATGAGCAGGATGGAGTTCTTGGTGGCGATGCCCATGAGCATGATCAGCCCGATCATGGAGGGCATGGACAGGGCGGTGCGGGTCACGAACAGCGCCAGGAAGGCGCCGGGCACCGACAGCACCAGGGCGGC
Organism: Actinomycetota bacterium; assembly: GCA_050259815.1. Lineage (GTDB taxonomy): Bacteria > Pseudomonadota > Gammaproteobacteria > Burkholderiales > Rhodocyclaceae > JAGTRP01. Next base: position 6,992 of record JBLNBI010000280.1, read on the forward strand.
CAGGATGGTGGCCGGCTGGACGAAATCCCGGAAGAGCAGCACCAGGACGATGTAGATGCAGAGCACCCCGGTGGCCATGGCCAGGCCGAAGCTCTCGAACAGCTCGTTCATGGATTCGGCGTCGCCGACGCTGGTCTGGATCACTCCCGGTGGCAGGTCGCTCAGGCTGGGCAGGGCCTTGGCCTGTTTCTCCACTTCGCCCAGGGGCATGCCGTTCAGCTCGATCTCGAAATTGACGTTGCGCAGGCGGTCGTAGCGGTCAATTTCGGTCGGGCCGCTTTCGATGGACAGGCTCGCCACGTTGGACAGGGGCACCGGCCCCTTGGCGCCGGGCACCGGCAGCCGGGAAAGGAGCTCCAGGTCCTGGCGGGACTGGTCCGGCAGGCGGACCACCACGGGAACCTGGCGCTGGGAGAGATTCAGCTTGGCGAGCCCCTGGTCGTAGTCGCCGGCGGTGGCGACCCGCAGGGTGTCGGCGATGGCCGCCGTGGTGACCCCCAGGTCGGCGGCCCGGGCGGCGTCGGGGCGGATGATCAGCTCCGGCCGCACCAGGGTGGCGGTGGAGGTGACGTTGCCGATGCCGGGAATGGTGCGCAGCTCCCGTTCCACCTTGGTGGCGTGTTCCGCCAGGACCCGACCGTCTTCGCCGGCCAGGACGATGACGTGCTTCTCGTTGGAGCCCCCCAGGCCCACCTTCACCCTGGCGCCGGGCAGGACGGACAGCCGCTCCCGCAGGTCCCGCTCGATGGCCTGCTTGGAGATGTCCCGCTGGGTGCGGTGGGTCATGTTGATGGTGAGGGTCGCCTTGCGGACCTCGGCGATGCCCCGGGGCGCGAAGGGGTCCGAGCCGGTGGCCCCGCCGCCGATGGCGGTATAGACCAGCTTGACGTGGGGATTGCCCTGCACCAGCTCCCGGGCCCGTTCGGCCAGGGCGTAGGTTTCCCGGAAGGTGCTGCCCGGCGGGAGAGTCAGGGCGACCTGGGTCTGGGAGAGGTCGTCCGGCGGAATGAAGCCGGTGGGCAGGAGCGGCACCAGGGCGAAGGAGCCGAAGAAAAAGAGGGCGGCGCCGGCCACGGTGAGGACCCGGTGCTTGAGGCACCACCGGGCCCAGCCCAGGTAGATGGTCATCCAGCGGGGCTGGTGGGCCGGATGGGCGCGGGGTTTCAGGATATAGGCCGCCATCATCGGAGTGAGAAGGCGGGCCACCACCAGGGAGAAGAAGACGGCAATGGCCGCCGTCCACCCGAACTGCACGAAGAACTTGCCGGCAATGCCGCCCATGAAGGCGGTGGGCAGGAAGACGGCGATGAGGGTGAAGGTGGTGGCGATGACCGCCAGGCCGATCTCGTCCGCCGCCTCCATGGCCGCCTGGTAGGGTGTCTTACCCTGGGCCAGGTGGCGCATGATGTTCTCGATCTCGACGATGGCGTCATCCACCAGGATGCCCACCACCAGGGAGAGGGACAGCAGGGTCACCACGTTGATCGAGAAGCCGAACCAGTACATGGCCGCGAAGGCCGGCAGGACCGAGAGGGGCAGGGCGGTGGCGGCGACGATGGTGGCCCGCCAGTC
>JBLNBI010000281.1:0-4103 GCA_050259815.1 Actinomycetota bacterium
CCTCTTCGCCGGCCTGACCACCGGCTTCCTGCTCCTCGGCCCCTTCCTCGCCATGGGCATCTACGACACCAGCCGCCGCCTGGAACGGGGAGAAGCCGCCCACCTGGGCCCGACCCTGGCCGCCTGGCGGCCGAACCTCGCCAACGTCAGCGTCTTCGCCGCCGTCCTGGCGGTGGTGCTGCTCCTGTGGGCCCGGGCTTCGATGGTCATCTTCGCCCTCTTTTTCGATGCGCCGGAACTGCCCACCTTCGCCGGCATCGTCCACTCCGTGCTGGCCTTCGAGCAGCCCGAATTCGCCCTGGCCTATTTCGCCGTGGGGGGATTCTTCGCCGCCTTCGTCTTCGCCATCAGCGTCGTGGCCGTCCCCCTCATGCTGGACCGGAACACCGATGCGGTCACCGCCGCCCTGGCCAGCCTGATCGCCTGCGGCCGCAACACGGGCCCCATGATCCTCTGGGCGGGCTGCATCGCGGTGCTGGTGGCCCTCGGGTTCGCCACCCTGTTCGTGGGACTGATCGTGGTCATGCCCCTGATCGGCCACGCCACCTGGCATGCCTACCGGGACCTGGTGGTGAAGACCCGCACCCAGAGGGCGACGGGTCCGTGACAGGTATTACCGGGGAGTGACCTGCTCCCAACCTTCCGGGCAGTCCCTGACGTAGGGGTAGTAGGCCTGGCTGTTGCGGCAGTAGTACCAGTAATTGTCGGCCTTGGGCGCCGGCGGGACCGACTGGTTCTCCGCCAGCGGGGGCGGCGGCGGTGGAGGAGGAGTCAGGGAAGCCGACGGCGCGACGGCCGGCGGGACAGCGGGACTGCCCTGCTCGATATAGACGGGGGGCGGCGCGGCCGGCACCACGACCACCTGTGGCGGGTAGTAGGGGGGATAGTAATAGTAGGGACGAGGCGCGTAATACCAGGGCGGAACGGGCGAGCCGAAATACATGCCGACGCCGATCCGGGTACGTCCGTGATCCGCCCAGGCGCCGCTTGCCGAGGCGAGAAGCAGCGCGAAGAGGGACAGCAGTTTCAATGACTTCATGGATGGTTTCTCCCAGCAGCGCGCATCATAAGCGATGCCGGCTTTCCGCGGGCTGTCCGCCCGGGGTGGACTGGGGTAATGGGCGGAGGAAATCCCGCGTCTGGTACACTTGCTCCCCTCAGACAGACATCCAGGCATGGCGAGAGGGAGCGAAAAATGGGAAAGCAACAAAAAACCGGCATTGCGCCGGCCTGTTTTGCCCTTGTGCTACAGGGACTTGGCGGAGAGGAAGGGATTCGAACCCTTGTGCCAGATTTCTCTGACCATCCGATTTCGAGTCGGCGCCGTTATGACCACTTCGGTACCTCTCCGGAGAGGGCGCGATAATAGCACAAGTTCGTTCCGGGATGCGCTGGCCGGCTGTCCTTCTCGCCGGTCTGTCGCTGCTGCTCGCCGCCTGCGAGCGGCAGCCCCTGCCCTTTCCGGCCCCTGCCCAGCGAGACCTGGTCGTCGCCGTCCAGGGGGGCCCCCTCACCTACACCACCGACGACACCGGCAAGGTGGTCGGGCTGGAGCACGATCTCATCGAGGCCTTTGCCCAGGATCTGGGGGTCGATGTCCAGTATCAGGTCGTCAGCCCCGAGGAAATGCCGTCCCTGCTGGCCAACGGCAAGGCCCACTTCGCCGCCGCCTGGATTTCCCCCGGCTCCGGCGACAGCGGGCTGAATACTTCGCCGCCGCTACTGCGCAGTAACGATGTGCTGGTCCAGCACGAGGCTTCCCTGCCGGTAGACGAATTGTCGGAACTGAAGGACCGCACCGTGCACGTCCTTGCCGGAACGCGCCAGGCCGCCGCCATGCATGCACTCCAGGCCAGCGTGCCCGACGTGCACGTGATCGAGCACAAGGAAGGGTCGGTCTTCGACCTTCTGGAAGACGTGGGACAGCGGGAAGCCGAGATGGCGTTGGTGGACAGCGCCATCCTGGACATCGCCCTGCAGTACGTGCCATCCATCCAGCCGTCCCTCATCATCGGCGACGACCGGCCCATCGTCTGGCTTTTCGGTGACAAGCCCAACAGCGAACTGGTGGCCCGGGTGAATGCCTTCATCGACCGGGTGCAGAAGGACGGCACCCTGGCCAGGCTGCAGGATCGTTACCTGGGCCACGTGCGCCGCCTGGGCGCCGGTGATATCGACAAATTCCTGGAGCGGATCGAAACGGTCCTGCCCAAGTTGCGCCCCCATTTCCAGGCTGCCCAGGTGACCACCGGCCTGGATTGGCGGCTGCTGGCCGCCCTGGCCTACCACGAGTCCCAGTGGGACCCCAACGCCACCAGCCCGACCGGCGTGCGGGGCATCATGATGCTGACGGAAGAGACCGCCGACCGGCTTGGGGTATCGAATCGCCTCAATCCCCGGGAAAGCATCCTGGCCGGCGCCCGTTACCTCAATTACCTGAAGGAACAGTTGCCCTCTTCCACCGCTGAACCGGACCGCACCTGGATGGCCCTGGCCGCGTACAACGTCGGCCCCGGCCATTTCAACGCCGCCCGCACTCTCGCCAAGCAGCTCGAAGCCGACGCGGATTCATGGTTCGAGATGAAGGGGATCCTGCCGCTCCTCGCCCAGCCCAAGTACTACCAGCGGCTGAAATCGGGCCGGGCCCGGGGCGGCGAGGCGGTCATCCTGGCGGAGAACATCCGCAGCTACTACGACATCCTCACCCGCCACGAACAGCCCTACCGGGGAACCCCCGCCTTCTCCGGCAAGATGCTGGGGATGGCGGGACTCTCGGCGGCGGCCAAGGAAAGCCGCCCTCAGGCGGCGCTGAGCCTTTCCAGGCCGCCCATGTAGGGACGCAGGGCGGACGGGATGGTGACGCTGCCGTCGGCGTTCTGGTAATTCTCCAGGATGGCGACCAGGGTGCGGCCCACGGCGAGGCCGGAGCCGTTGAGGGTGTGCACCAGTTCCGGCTTGTTCTTTTCGTTGCGGAAACGGGCCTGCATGCGGCGGGCCTGGAAGGCGTCGAAATTGGAGCAGGAGGAAATTTCCCGGTAGGTATTCTGGGCCGGCAGCCAGACTTCCAGGTCGTAGGTCTTGGCAGCGGAGAAACCCATGTCGCCGGTACACAGAACGACGCGGCGGTAGGGCAGCTCCAGCTTTTCCAGGATGGCTTCGGCGTGGCGGGTCAGCTCCTCGTGGGCCTCGGCGGATTTCTCCGGCAGGACGACCTGGACCAGTTCCACCTTGTCGAACTGGTGCTGGCGGATCATGCCGCGCACGTCCCGGCCGCCGGAGCCGGCTTCGGAACGGAAGCACGGGGTATGGCAGACCAGCTTCAGGGGCAGTGCTTCGGCGGCCAGGATCTCATCCCGGACGACGTTGGTCACCGGCACTTCGGCGGTGGGGATGAGGTACAGGGGATCGGCGTCGCCCCGCAGGACCTTGAACAGGTCTTCCTCGAACTTGGGCAGCTGGCCGGTGCCGTAGAGGCTGTCGCCATTGACCAAGTAGGGAGCGTAGAGCTCGGTGTAGCCGTGCTCGCCCGTGTGGGTATCCAGCATGAACTGGGCGATGGCGCGGTGCAGCCGGGCGAGGCCGCCTTTCATGAGGGTGAAGCGGGCGCCGGAAATCTTGGCGGCGGTGGCGAAATCCAGCTGCCCCAGGCCCTCGCCCACATCCACATGGTCCTTGACCGGGAAATCGAAGCTGCGGGGAGTGCCCCAACGCTTGATTTCCACATTGCCGGTCTCGTCCGCGCCCACCGGCACCGACTCGTGGGGCAGGTTGGGCAGGGTGGAGAGGATGGCGTTGAACTTCTCCAGCAGTTCGCCCAAACGGGCTTCGGAAGCCTTCAGCTCGTCGCCGAGGGCGCCCACCTGGGCCATCACTTCGGACGCATCCTTGCCCTGCCCCTTCAGCATGCCGATCTGCTTGGACAGGCTGTTGCGCTGGGCCTGGAGCTCCTGGGTGCGGGTCTGGAGGGTCTTGCGCTCGGCCTCCAGGGCCGCAAATTCGGTGAAATCGATGGGCTTGCCCCGGGTCGCCAGGCGTTCGGCGACGGCATCGAGGTTGGAGCGGAGTTGTTGGATATCGAGCATGGAGATACCTGGAATGTTGTT
>JBLNBI010000282.1:0-4072 GCA_050259815.1 Actinomycetota bacterium
TGGGGTTGCCCTTCCGCACCAGGAAGACGATGGTGGAGGTGAAGGGGGAGGCGTTCTGGGGCAGCTTCTTCTGCCAGTCGGCGGGGAGCAGCCCGCGCTCGGCCAGGGCGTCGATGTCGGAGGCAAGCGCCAGGGTCACCACGTCGGCTTCCAGGCCGTCTGCCACCGAGCGGGCCTGCTTGCCGGAGCCGCCGTGGGACTGCTTGACGGTGACCGTCTCGCCGCTCTTGCCCTGCCAGTATTTGGCGAAGGCCGTGTTGTATTCCTTGTAGAGCTCCCGGGTGGGGTCGTAGGAGACGTTCAGGAGGGTGGTCTGGGCCTGGGCCGAGGTGGCGGCCAGGATGCCGGCGAGCAGCAGGGAGGAGAGGACTTGCCGCATGGTTGACTCCGATCAGGGCGGGTAATGACGCAATGACCGGAGTCTAGGGCCGAGGATTCCTTCGGCAAAAGAAGGAATCCTGCAAAGCATATATGTTTGCCTTATTTAGCCCAGGAACAGCTTGTAGGCCGGATTTTCCGTCTCGTCCCAGTGGGCGTAGCCCAGGTTCTTGAGGAAGTCCCGGAACTGGCCCATGTCCTCCGGCGGCACCTGCATCCCCACCAGCACCCGGCCGTAGTCGGCGCCGTGGTTGCGGTAGTGGAAGAGGCTGATGTTCCAGCCGGTGCTCATCTGGTTCAGGAAATTCATGAGGGCGCCGGGACGCTCCGGGAATTCGAAGCGATACAGGATCTCGTGGTCCGCCTGGGGCGCATGGCCGCCCACCATGTGGCGGATGTGGAGCTTGGCCATCTCGTCGTCGGTGAGGTCCAGGGTCGCGTATTCGTGCTTCCGGAGTTGCTCCACCAGCTTGGTCGCTTCCTGCCGGTTGGCCACCTGGACGCCCACGAAGACGTGGGCCTGGTCGCCGCTGTGGTAGCGGTAGTTGAATTCGGTGATGCTGCGCTGGCCGATGAGGGACAGGAATTTCTTGTAGGCGCCGGGCTTCTCCGGCAGGGTCACCGCCAGGACGGCCTCCCGCTGTTCGCCCAGTTCGGCCCGTTCGGCGACGAAGCGCAGGCGATCGAAATTCATGTTGGCGCCGGAGGTGACGGCGATCAGGTTCTTGTCCTTCAACTTGAGCTGGCGGGCGTATTCCTTGGCCCCGGCCAAGGCCAGGGCGCCGGCCGGTTCCAGGATGGAGCGGGTGTCCTCGAACACGTCCTTGATGGCGGCGCAGATGGCATCGGTATCCACCAGGATGATGTCGTCCAGGTGTTCCCGGCACAGGCGGAAGGTTTCCTCGCCCACGTACTTCACGGCGGTACCGTCGGCGAAGAGGCCCACCTGGTCCAGGCGGACCCGGTGGCCGGCCTTGATGGAGCGGGCCATGGCATCGGCGTCGAAGGTCTCGACCCCGATGACTTTCACCTCCGGCCGCACCCGCTTCACGTAGGCGGCTACCCCGGCCGCCAGGCCGCCGCCGCCGATGGCGCAGAAGATGGCGTGGATGGGGCCGTCGTGGCGGGAATGCTGGCGCAGGATTTCCAGGCCGATGGTGCCCTGGCCGGCAATGACTTCCGGATCGTCGAAGGGATGGACGAAGGTCAGCTTCTCGGCCTTCTCCAGTTCCAGGGCGTGGGTATAGGCCTCATCGAAGGAATCGCCGGCCAGCACCACCTCGCCGCCCCGGCGCCGGACCGCGTCGATCTTGATGCCCGGGGTGGTGGTGGGCATGACGATGACCGCCCGGCAGCCGATCTTGCTGGCCGACAGGGCCACGCCCTGGGCATGGTTGCCGGCGGAGGCGCAGATGACGCCCCGCTTCAGCTTCTCGGCGGAAAGGCTGGCGATCTTGTTGTAGGCACCCCGCAGCTTGAAGGAGAACACCGGCTGCATGTCCTCCCGCTTAAGGCTAATTCGGTTATGCACCCGGGCCGAAAGGTTGGCGGCAAGCTCCAGGGGCGTCTCGACGGCGACGTCGTAAACCTGTGCGTTGAGGATTTTTTGGAGATAATCCGGGTGCATGGTGCGATTCTTCTAGGCAAAGCAGGATTCTAAAGCGTGGAGTGGCTTGACGTCACGGCCGAAGCGGGGCTCTGGGGCCTCCTGGCGGCAAGTTTTCTTTCGGCGACGGTGCTCCCGGGCGGTTCCGAGGCCCTGTTCTGGGCCTTCCTGCACCAGCACCCCGCCGAGCTGTGGCCGGCCCTGTCCCTGGCCACCCTGGGCAACACCGCCGGTGCCATGACCTCCTGGTGGGCCGGGCGCGTCCTGCCCAAGTGGCAAAAGCTGGAAAACCTGCCCCACCGGGAAAAGGTCGAACGTTGGGGTAGCCCCATCCTCCTGTTGGCCTGGCTTCCCCTGGTCGGCGATGCCCTGTGCGTGGCGGCCGGCTGGCTACGGCTGCACTGGCTGCCCTGCTGCCTGTTCATGGCGGTGGGAAAATTCCTGCGTTATTGGCTCATCGCCCAAACTACATAAAACACCTGAACTTTCGACTACGGCCCCCAGTCGAAGTGAGCCGGCCTGTTGCGCCGCAATACGATAAAATTACATTTTTGACGGACCCGGTTGCCGCCATGACTGCCCGCTTGCGCGAAATCCCTTATAACTACACGTCTTTTTCCGATCGCGAGATCGTTATCCGTCTGCTCGGCGCCGATAACTGGCGCGTCCTGGACGAGCTGAGGTCCGAGCGGGTCACCGGCCGTTCCGCCCGCATGCTCTACGAAGTCCTGGGGGACATCTGGGTCGTGCAGCGCAATCCCTACCTGGAGGACGACCTGCTGGCCAACAGGGATCGCCGGGATGCCCTGGTGGATGCCCTGCGCCATCGCCTGCGGGAAGTGGAAAAGCGCCGGGAGGCTACCGAAGGCGAGGACCCGGACCGGGCCGCCAAGGTCAAGCAACTGGTGGAAGCGGCCCACAAGGCGGTGGACCGCTTCTCCGCCAATTTCCGCGAAACCTACGATCTGCGCCGCAAGGTGCTGCACATCCTGGGCAAGCACACCCGCAAGGACAACATCTGCTTCGACGGCCTCGCCCGGGTGTCCCACGTCACCGACGCCACCGACTGGCGGGTCGAATACCCCTTCGTGGTGCTCACCCCTGATACCGAGGAAGAAATCGGCCACCTAGTGCGGGGCTGCATCGAGGCCGGCCTCACCATCATTCCCCGGGGAGGCGGCACCGGCTACACCGGCGGCGCCGTGCCCCTGTCGCCCTATTCTGCGGTCATTAACACCGAGAAACTGATCGATATCGGGCCGGTCGAGGAAGTGATCCTGCCGGGCCACGACAAGCCCTACGCCACCATCCGCACCGGTGCCGGCGTGGTCACCGACCGGGTGTCCGAAGCCGCCTCCGCGGCGGGCCGCGTCTTCGCGGTGGACCCGACTTCGGCCAGCGCCTCCTGCATCGGCGGCAATATCGCCATGAACGCCGGTGGCAAGAAGGCCGTGCTCTGGGGCACCGCCCTGGACAACCTGGCCTGGTGGAAGATGGTCACCCCGGACGGCAACTGGCTGGAGGTGGAGCGCCTCAACCACAATTACGGCAAGATCCACGAGCAGGAGAAGGTGGAATTCCGCCTCAAGCGCTTCGACCCCAGCGGCAAGAAGCTCCTGTCCGAGGAAATCCTTGCCCTGCCCGGCGCTGCCTGCCGCAAGGTGGGCCTGGGCAAGGACGTGACCGACAAGTTCCTGGGGGGCGTCCCCGGCGTCCAGAAGGAAGGCACCGACGGCATCATCGTCGCCGCCCGCTGGGTGCTGCACAAGATGCCGCCCCACACCCGCACCGTCTGCCTGGAATTTTTCGGCCAGGTGCGGGAGGCCGTGCCGGCCATCGTCGAGATCACCGACTACTTCAAGCCGGGCGGCGCGGGCAATGCCGCGGGCGTCCAGCTCGCCGGCCTGGAGCACCTGGACGAGCGCTACGTGAAGGCGGTGGGCTACGCCACCAAGGCCAAGCGCCATGGCCGTCCCAAGATGGTGCTGATCGGCGACATCGTCGGCTATGACGAGGCTGCGGTCATGGCTGCCGCCTCCGAAGTGGTGCGCATGTGCAACGTCCGCGCCGCCGAGGGCTTCATCGCCG
>JBLNBI010000283.1:0-2937 GCA_050259815.1 Actinomycetota bacterium
CCGGTAATAACCGTTGCACCTTCATCCCCCCGGGCAGGACGCCCTCCTGCTCGCAGCCCCGCCGGACGCATTCCTGCATCACCTGCCAGATGTGGAGCAGCCCCCGGCGGATTTCGTCCTCGCTACGCCAGGCCTTCTCGTTCTCCAGCATGAGCTGGCTGATGGAAAAACCGTGGGCAGCACACAGGGCCAGCAACTCGGCACCGCTGTGGTAAGGATAGGGCAGGGGCGTGGCATCGGGGACGATACGGTTCGCCCCGGCCGCCTCCTCATCCACGACGAAGCCGCCTCCCACGGAGTAGTAGGTCTTCGCCGCCAGTTCGGCGCCGTTTTCGGCGAAGGCGATCATCTTCAGGCCGTTGGGGTGGAAGGGCAGGGACTGGCGGCGCAGGAAGACGAGGTCGGTCTTCTCGTCGAAGGGAATGGGGCGTTCTCCCAGCAGCCGGACCTGCCCGTCCCCGCGGATGCGGGCGAGGCGGCCTTCGATGGCATCCGGATCAACCTGGTCCGGCGCTTCGCCTTCCAGGCCCAGGAGCACCGCCTTGTCGCTGCCGTGCCCCTTGCCCGTCGCTCCAAGGGAGCCGTACAGCTCGGCCCGGATGCGGGCAACCCGGAGCAGCAGCCCGTCTTGCGCCAGTCCGCGGACAAAGGTAAGGGCTGCCCGCATGGGGCCGACGGTGTGGGAACTGGACGGGCCGATGCCCACCTTGTACATGTCGAAGACGCTGATTGCCATGGCGCTGCTCGAAAGTGCCGGCGGTAGGGAAAGCCCCCAACTGCCTACGGTGACACCCCTTGGGCACGAAACCTCCGCCGCCGTTCCGTCTCGGCCGTGGCCGTGCCCAGGGTCGTGGCAAGGAGGAGTGCGATGCCGGCGGCAGTCATTCGAGCGCACTGATCCACGTCATTTCCCACAGGCCGGACCCTTCGTCATGGCGCAGGATATAGGTCGTGCCATCGTAGGCCTGGACCTTGAAGTAACGGTGCTCCGGATGCAGCCAGCGGTCAATGACGATCATGACCTCGACGCGGCGCTCCCCATGGTAGAACGCCCGGGGTTCTTCTTCCCCCCGATGGCCGGCATAGCATTCGACCCGGATCTCCACGGTAGCCCTCGCAAATGGCGCTTTCGATGTGCCCCTGTCGCCATGTCCCCGGGATGGGGAACGGTTTGCCATCCCGCGACTCAACAGGCATGGAGTACTTACTGATTCCGAACAGTGCGTATCTTGATGGTTCCTGCCGTCGTGGCAGGTCGGGAGGAGGGAAGCATGGATAGGGAGCTGCCGGGCCATGTGCCCCTGGTCGTCGCCACCCGGGGCGATGCGGTCGAATCGGTGTATTACGGCTCCATCGCCGTGGTGGATGGGAGCGGACGGCGGATTTGCGGAGCGGGGGATGCCGACTATCCCATGTTCACCCGCTCGGCCCTCAAGCCCTTCCAGGCGCTGCCCTTCGTCATTGGCGGCGGTCCGGCCCACTTCGGGTTTTCAGAGGAGCAGGTCGCCCTGCTGTGCGCCAGCCACTCGGGCGAACCGCGCCACGTATCGGCAGTGGCCGACATGCTGGCCCGCAGCGGCTGCCACCCGGGGCAACTGAAGTGCGGCTGCCATGTGCCGGCCTTCTATGCCGCCACGGGGACGCCCATTCCGCCGGATCTGAAGGTCACGCCCCTCCATCACAACTGCTCGGGCAAGCACGCCGGCTTCCTGGCCTGGTGCCGCCAGCACGGCGAATCCGTGGAAAGCTATACGGACCCCGCCCATCCCCTGCAGCAGGCCATTCGCCGCACCCTGGCCGAGGTCGTCGATTGCAGTGAGAGCGCGATGCCCATGGGGATTGACGGCTGCAGCGCGCCCAATTTCGCGCTGCCCCTTTCCCGGCTGGCCTACGGCTATGCCCGCCTGGCCGGCGCCGCCGGCGTCCATGGCGAGGCGCTATCGGCCTTGTTCCAGGCCATGACGGCCCATCCGGAGATGGTGGCCGGGGAAGGAAGGGGGGATTCCCAGCTCATGGCCATGGCGCCGGGAGAGTGGGTCGCCAAGGGGGGCGCCGAGGGCGTCCAGGCCCTGGGGGTGCGAAGCCGGGGGATGGGCGTTGCCCTCAAGATCGCCGATGGCAGCCCGCGGGCCGTCCATGTGGCCATCGCTACGGTGATCCATCAGTTGGGGCTGGCCCAGGCGGACGACTCCACCCTTCGCCAGTGGCGGGACGGGGAAATCCGAAATTACGCTGGATTGGTGACCGGCCGGCTGATGCCAGTATTCCAACTGGCCTGAGCGCGAGGCCAGGCCAGTCGGATTGACGGCCTTAGCGGGTCGTTGAACTCGGGGCGGAGATACCGGAACCGCTGGATGTATCGGATCCGGTACTGGAACTCGGGCTGCTGCTCGATGAACCGCCCGTACTTCCTGTGGCGCCGGTCGAACCGGACGAGGAACTGCTGCCCATGTCGGACGAACCGCTGCGGCTCGAACCGCTGACGCCCGCAGCGCCGGAGGATTGGCCGGCCTGCCATTCGGAAGCCGAAATCTGACCATCCCGGTTGGTATCCAGCTGATCGAAACGGGCATTGAGGTCGGAATTGCCCTGGGCCTCGCTACGGGAGATTACGCCGTCGCCGTTGGTGTCGGCGGCGCCGAATTGGGATGAGCCGGAGGCGGCACCGTGACTGGACCCCGAGCTGCCCATGCTGCCGGCGCTGCCGCTGACGTCGCTGCCGGTGGTGGTTCCCTGGGTGCCCACGCTGGGGCTGCTGGCGCTGCCGGGGGCGGTTCCGCTCTGGCTGCTGGTGGAGCCGGTGCCCACGCCACCGTAGTCGGCGCTTATCGCCGCCAGCGGCACGGCGCCGAGAAGGATGAGTGTCGCTAGACGAGCTTTGCGTTTCATGACTGTTCTCCTCTGAAGAAGGTATCGATGGGGTTCAGGGCCTGTTGG
>JBLNBI010000284.1:0-10623 GCA_050259815.1 Actinomycetota bacterium
CACCCCCCAGCTCCAGCTGGACCAGGGCGAGACCGAACTGATCCTTCTCGACCTCGGCAAGAACCGTCTGGGCGGCTCCGCCCTGGCCCAGGTGTTCAACGCCACCGGCAGCGATGCGCCGGACGTAGATAGCCCGGAACAGCTCAAGGGCTTTGTCGCCGCCGTCCAGCAGCTCAACCGGGACGGCCTGCTGCTCGCCTACCATGACCGTTCCGATGGCGGCCTCTTCACCGCTGCCTGCGAAATGGCCTTTGCTTCCCGTTGCGGCGTCACCCTGGACATGGACGGCATCTGCTACGACGCCGCCGTGGGCGATGTGGACGGCAGCGAGAAGCGTCCCGACCTGCTGGCCGGCCGCGACTTCGAGCGCGTCGTCCGCGCCCTCTTCAACGAGGAACTGGGCGGCCTGATCCAGATCCGCCGGGCCGACCGGGAAAAGGTCACCCCGGTGCTCCGCTCCCTGGGCGTGCCCTACCACTTCGTGGGCTACCCGAACCAGACCGATGAAATCCGCGTCGTCCGGAACGCCCGCAAGGTCCTGCGGGAAACCCGCATCGACCTGCAGCGGGCCTGGTCCGAGACCAGCTTCCGCATGCAGAGCCTGCGGGACAACCCGGACTGCGCCCAGTCCGAATTCGACCGCATCCTGGACAAGGCCGATCCGGGCCTCTCCCCGGTGCTGACCTTCGATCCCCAGCAGGACATCTCCGCCGCCTACATCGCCATCGGCAACAAGCCGCCTGTCGCCATCCTGCGGGAGCAGGGGGTCAATAGCCACTACGAGATGGCGGCGGCCTTCGACCGGGCCGGCTTCAAGTCGGTGGATGTGCATATGAGCGACATCCTGGCCGGGCGCGTCAGTCTCAAGGACTTCAAGGGCCTGGTGGCCTGCGGCGGCTTCTCCTACGGCGACGTGCTGGGGGCGGGCCAGGGCTGGGCCAAGACCATCCTCATGCACGAAGGCTGCCGGGAGGAGTTCTCCAGCTTCTTCCACCGTCCGGACACCTTCGCACTGGGCGTCTGCAACGGCTGCCAGATGATGAGCGCCCTCAAGTCCCTGGTGCCCGGCGCTGAGCACTGGCCGGCTTTCCGTCGGAACGCCGTGGAGCAGTTCGAGGCCCGTTTCGTCCTGGCCGAGGTGACGGAATCCCCGTCGCTCTTCTTCGCCGGCATGGAAGGCTCCCGCATCCCCATGGTGGTTTCCCACGGCGAGGGCCGGGCGGTGTTCGACAAGACGGAGGACCAGGGCAAGGTGGCCATGGCGCTCCGTTACGTGGATAACCAGGGCAACCCCACCGAGGTCTATCCCTACAACCCGAACGGCTCCCCTGACGGCATCACCGGCGTCACCACCGCCGACGGCCGCTTCACCATCATGATGCCGCACCCGGAGCGGACCTTCCGCACCGTGCAGATGTCCTGGCATCCGAAGGAGTGGGGTGAGGATAGCCCGTGGCTGCGCATCTTCCGCAACGCCCGGCGATTGGTGGGGTAATATAGAGAGCGGCCTGCGGGCCGCTTTTTTTGCATCTGTCATTTGCCGGTCCATAACCGACGAGGCCTGATGGCCATCCGCTTTTTCCTCTTGCAGACCCAGTACGACATCATCGACTTCCGCCTCGGCAACCGCCCGGCGACCATCCTGGTGCGGGACTTCGCCACCGAGGCCGAATCCCGGGCCTATGAGGACGGGATCGACGCCATCGGGGACGAGTACGACCGGATCGACGGGCTCTCGGTAGATGGCGGCAAGGTCTGCTATACCCGCCGCCGGGACGACCCGGAGGCGGATTTCGGCCTGACGGAAGCCTTCGTGGTGGAATTCGGGACCCCGGCCGAGGCGGATGCCTTCTGCAAGGGGCTAGGCGATTCCGAAGGCTTTGCCGCGCCGCTCCTCATCGATGATTCCGATGACCGCTTCGACCAGCTGCAACTCTGGGGATGCTCCCCGAGCAGTGGCGAGCGCTGATACGGGCCATCCCTGACTTGCCTTTTGATATGCCGTTGCTATGCTGAGGGTGTAGCGGGGAGATGAATATGGAACTATCCAGACTATCCGGCGGCGCGTCCCTTTATGGCTCCAGCGCCATTACCGAGCAGGTGTCGGCGGCAACCAAGAAGCCTGCCGAGCGCCTGTCACAGCAGGCCGAAAGTACCCGGGTGCAGCTGAGCGCCTATGGGCAGCTCAAGTCGGCTACGGCCCAGGTTGAGTCGGCGGCCAAGAAGCTCCAGGACAACGGCAACCTGGGTTCGGCTGCGGATGCCACCAAGGCTGTCAAAGGCTTTGCCGAGGCGGTGAACGGCCAGTTGAAGGCGGCTAGCCAAACCGCCCAGACAGGGGTAAATGTCCGGTCCACCAGCGAATTGCGCCGGGCTGTTGAAGGCTTTACGGCCAAGGACCGCAATGCACTGAGCCAGGCCGGTATTTCCTTCGGCCAGGACGGCACCGTGAAGGTGGATAGCAAGAAGCTGGAAGCGGCCTACCAGGCCAATCCGAGCCTGGTGAAGGAAACCCTGGCCCGGGTCGGCAAGGCGGCGGCCGATGTTAGCGCCAAGCAAGTAAGCGATAGCGGCGCGGTGGGCGGGGCCATCAACCGCCTGAACGACAAACTGGACACCATCAAGCAACAGCAGGCGGGCTACCAGGCCAGCCTGGCCCAGTCCCAACAGGCGGTTCAGGAACAGGAACGCCGCGCCAACCAAATGCAGCAGGCTGCCAGCCAGCAGGCCTTCGGGTTCAATGGCGTTGGGGCCTACAGTCAGATTTACTATTCCTGACCTGCGAAGTGATCAGGTCGCCAGTCGCCGCACCCAGTGCGGCGATTTTATTTTCAGGCTCGAATAGGCTCTCGAACGTTCGGCTGGGGCAGCCTTCAGGCAGATGGTAGCCGTGCCCTTGATGCCCTCGATCAGGACCAAGCCGCTGCCCACGATCCGGTACTCCTCGCCTGGGGCTAGGAAGCAGTCGCCGGCTTCGCCCTCGACAGTCAGCCAAGCGATCCCCTCCAGGCTGCGGACGGTTACCCCATTGCCATTGACGAACCGCAGGGGCTGGTTTTCCGGTACGCGCAACTGAACATTTCCAGACTCAAGTTCCACACATCTCTCCTTGGCCTTGTTTCGGAGAAGTGTAGAAGGCGGTGTTTGAGTGATACAGTCACAACGAAGTTAAATTGTGACCGATACAGTTGCCGTCGCTCAGAACTGTATCGGTGGCTAAACGGCTCAACTGTATCGGAGAGGTTCATGGCGGAAGATTTGTTGCGGTACGAGCGGCTGGCGGAAGAACTGGGCGGCCTTATCGCCAGCGGAACCCTGAGGCCCGGGGATCGCTTGCCGTCAGTGC
Source organism: Actinomycetota bacterium (assembly GCA_050259815.1). Lineage (GTDB taxonomy): Bacteria > Pseudomonadota > Gammaproteobacteria > Burkholderiales > Rhodocyclaceae > JAGTRP01. The sequence goes on from JBLNBI010000284.1 coordinate 3,347, forward strand.
GGCGCCTGTCGGAGCAGCAGCGGTTGTCGGTATCCACCGTGGTCCAGGCCCTACGTCGTCTGGAGGAGAAGGGCCTGGTGGAAGCCCGGCCCCAGTCCGGGTTCTTCGTGCGTCACCGGGCTGCTCCCCGTCCCGAGCCTGGCCGGCGCACCACCCCGGATGCGGCGGTGGATGTGGATGTGAGCCAGCGGCTGGTGCGGGTGCTGCAAGCGGGGCAACAGACCGGCGTGGCGCCCCTGGCGGCTGCCCTGCCTTCGCCGTCCCTGCTGCCCCTCGCGGCCCTGCATCGCCTCTATGCGGGGGTCGCCCGCCGCCATCCCAACCTGCTCAATGGCGCAAGCCACGTCTACATGGACGAGCCGGCCCTGGTCCGCCAACTGGTGCGCCGCTCCCTGGCCTGGGGCGGTCCCCTGGAACCGGCCGAGATCGTCATCGCCAACTCCTGCACGGAAGCCCTGGGGCTCTGCCTGCGGGCCGCCACCCGCCCCGGCGACACCGTGGCGGTGGAGTCGCCCGCCTACTACCTGATGCTCCAGCTCCTGGAGAGCCTGGGCCTCAAGGCCCTGGAAATACCGACCGATCCCCGCACCGGCCTGTCCGTCGAAGCCTTGGAGCTGGCGACCCGGGAAGGCCGGGTCGCCGCCTGCCTGCTGGTCGCCAACGCCAGCAATCCCCTGGGCTCCATCATGCCGGACGACAACAAGCGCCGCCTGGCGAAGCTCACCGCCGAGCGCAATGTGGCGGTCATCGAGGATGACATCTACGGGGATCTCCACTTCGGGGCGCAACGGCCCTGGCCCATCAAGGCCTTCGACCGGTCGGGCAACGTCATGCTCTGTTCCTCCTTCTCCAAGAGCCTGTCGCCGTCCCTGCGGATCGGGTTCGTGGCGGCGGGGCGTTATCGCCCGCAGGTGGCCTTGCAGAAGACCATTTCCAGTGGCGGCACCAACCCCATCACCCAGCATGTCCTGGCGGAATATCTGGCGTCCGGGGCCTACGACCGTCACCTGCGGACCCTGCGCCGCGCCTACGAGGGACAGGTGGAAGCCATGACCGCTGCCGTGGGCCGCCATTTTCCGGCAGCCACCCGCCTGACCCAGCCCCAGGGCGGCTACGTGCTTTGGGCGGAACTGCCCGAGGACATCGACACGACTGCCCTGCACCGGCGGGCCGTGGAGGAGGGCGTCGCCTTCGTTCCCGGCGAACTCTTTTCGGCCAGCGGCATGTACCGGAATTGCCTGCGCCTCAATTGCGGCAATCCCCACGGGCCGGAAATCGAGGATGCGGTGCGGCGGTTGGGGAGACTCATCGCGGCGGGGTGACGGCGGCCTAGCATCCATGCTCTCTTGATCTGCTTTGCCGTTGGCTCGACACTCCGTGCTTGCTCATTCGACAAGAGATAACCCGATGGAACGCTGTCCCTGGTGCGAAGGCTTCGACCTCTACCGCGAATACCACGATACGGAGTGGGGTGTCCCCCTTCATGATGATCGAGCCTTGTTTGAACTCCTCATTCTTGAAGGGGCCCAGGCCGGCCTATCCTGGTCGACCGTCCTGAAAAAGCGGGGGCACTATCGACGGGTTTTCGACGGGTTCGTCCCCGAGGTCGTCGCCAATTACGGGGAACAAAAGGTCGCCGAGCTATTGGCCGACCCCGGCATCATCCGCAACAGGGCGAAGGTGGCTGCGGCTATCCAGAATGCCAAGGCTTATCTGGCCCTCCAGTCGGCAGGCCAGACATTCAGCGCTTTTCTCTGGGGCTTCGTGGGGAATTCGCCCATCCAGAACCACTGGCAATCTCTGTCGGAGGTCCCTGCCAAGACCAGCCGGTCGGATGCGATGAGCAAGGCGCTCGGGCGTGCCGGATTCAAATTCGTCGGCTCCACCATCTGCTACGCCTTCATGCAGGCTTCGGGAATGGTCAATGATCATCTGGTGACCTGTCCGCGGCACGCCGAAGTGCAGGGACTTCGGCGCTAGGGCGGGTGGGGCAGGTCGCCCACCCGCTGCCGGTGTTCGATTTATGCAGGCGAGGGTTCCGCCTGCAAGGGCATGAGAGAGCGGGCGGAGACGATGAGGCGCTTGCGGATGCCTGCTCCAATCTGCCGTTCGACTTCCCACATGGGGAGTCCCTTGACTACGGCCACTTGCTCGATGGCAGTGACGACACCTCCGATTTTGGTGCAGATGTACTCGGCACCGCGCTGAATGGATGATTGCACTTTCTTCATCTGCTATCGCCTCCAGTGGGGTCAAAGGATGAGTCATCCTATCCTAGATTTGGATGTCTGGCGTTCTTTTGATATTTCGTTAAAACCGATGTGTTTGTCAGATTTGGTTTGATTTTATGGGAACGTGTCCCTGCTTATAGTTGCCCCACATCCTAATGGAGGTAGTGAACCGCTATGAGAACCGATGCACGTGTTATCGACCTGAGCAAAACCGAGTACGGCACCTACGCCGTTCCTGACACCAGCCGGGTGATCCGCAACACCTACCAGCTGCTGGCCCTTTCGATGGGCGTTGCCGCTGTGGGAGCCGGTATCAGCATGGTGGCCGGTTTTGGCCCCTTGGCCGGTGTCCTCTTCACGCTGCTCGGCCTGGTGCCGCTTTTCTACCTGAACAAGAAGCGCAACACCGCGGCCGCCGTGCCGGCGATGCTGGCCTTTACCGGTCTCAGCGGCCTGGGGCTGGGGCCGACATTGAGCCATTACCTGAGCTTGCCCGGCGGCAGTGGCACGGTGATGACCGCCGCGGTCATCACCGCCGCCGTGACTTTTGCGCTGACTGCGTACGTCCATAAGACGGGGAAGGACTTCACCCGGATGGGCGGCTTCCTGTTCGCCGGCCTGATCGTCGTCATCCTCGCCAGCATCGCCGCGCTGTTCGTCCCCGCCATGCAGGCCGGCGTCTCCGCGGTGGCCGCCCTGCTGTTCTCCGGCTTCATCCTCTACGACACCAGCCGCCTGGTTCGGGGCGAAGAAGACAACTACGTCATGGCCGCCGTCGGCATGTACCTCAACGTGTTGAACCTCTTCCTTTCGGTTCTCCAGTTGCTGGGTTTTTCTGCCGACGACTGATCGTCTCGGTCAGCCTTGATGAATCTCCACGGCTCACCTTCGGGTGGGCCGTTTTGTTGGCTGGCCGATTGCATCGGCCCAAGCTGGCCGGCGAGATTCCGGGGCCGGGTATCTGCTAAGATTCGGGCCAATTTTCCGGTTTCTACAGCCTTGCTTTCCCTTTCAGATATCTTCGCTCCCGACGGTCCCCTGGCCCAGGCCATCCCGGGTTACCGCATCCGTGGGCAGCAGGTGGAAATGGCCCAACGCATTGGCGCCGCCATCCATAGCCACTCCGTCTTCATCGCCGAGGCCGGCACCGGCACCGGCAAGACCTTTGCCTATCTGGTGCCGGCCCTGACGGGGGGCGGCAAGGTCATTGTCTCCACCGGCACCAAGACCCTCCAGGACCAGCTGTTCAACAAGGACATCCCCACCGTCAAGCGTGCCCTCAAGGCGCCGGTGCGGGTGGCGCTCCTGAAGGGGCGGGCCAATTACGTCTGCCACTACCACCTGGAGCGCTCCCTGGGGGACGGCCGCTTCCTGACCCGGGAGGACGCCGCCAACGCCCGCCGGATATCCACCTTCGCCAAGGTGACCCAGACGGGGGACAAGGCGGAATGCCTGGAGGTGCCGGAGACTTCGCCGGTGTGGAATGCCGTCACCTCGACCCGGGAGAACTGCCTGGGCCAGGACTGCCCCAACAACAAGGAATGCTTTGTCATGGCGGCCCGCCGGGAAGCCATGGCCGCCGACCTGGTGGTGGTCAATCACCACCTTTTCTTCGCCGACGTGATGCTGCGGGACGAGGGCATGGCGGAACTCCTGCCCGCCTGCAACACCGTGATCTTCGACGAAGCCCATCAGCTGCCGGAGGTGGCGACCCTGTTCTTCGGGGAGACCGTCTCCACCGCCCAGATCGTGGACCTGGCCCGGGACGCAAGGGCCGAAGGCCTGGCCGGCGCCCGGGACTGCCTGGATATCCAGGAAGGGGCCCGCAAGCTGGAAAAGGTGGCAAAGGACCTGCGCCTGGCGGTGGGGGTGGATTCCGGCCGTTTCCCGGCCGCCCAGCTGGATGACAACCAGGGCTTCAACACGGCCCTGCAACTCCTCCTGGACGAACTCAAGGCCTACGCCGCGGTGCTGGAGACCCAGGCCGAGCGTTCCGAGGGCCTGGAAAACTGCTGGCAGCGGACCACCGAGCTCCTGAACAAGCTGGACGCCTGGAAGAACCCCTCCGGCCCCGGCTACGTGCGCTGGGCCGAGGCTTTCACCCAGTCGCTCCAGCTCAATCTCACGCCTCTGGACGTGGCGGACATCTTCCGCAAGCAGATGGGCGGCCATCCCCGGGCCTGGATTTTTACTTCCGCTACCCTGGCGGTGCAGGGCAACTTCCGCCACTACTGCGCCGAGCTGGGGCTGGGGGAGGCCACCGAGGAGAACTCCGCCTGCTGGCAGAGCCCCTTCGACTATGGAAGCCAGGCAGTGCTCTACGCGCCATTGGGCATGCCCGACCCCAATTCCATCCGCTACACCGAGTCGGTGGTGGATGCGGCCTTCCCGGCATTGAAGGCCTGCGGGGGCGGTGCCTTCTTTCTGTGCACCAGCCTGCGGGCCATGCGCCGGACCCATGAGCTCCTGAAAGCCAAGCTGGAGGACGAGGGCATCGACATGCCGCTCCTCATCCAGGGGGAGGGCAGCAAGAACGAGCTCCTGGAGCGCTTCCGGCGCCTGGGCAATGCCGTCCTGGTGGGCAGCCAGAGCTTCTGGGAAGGGGTCGATGTGCGGGGCGAGGCCCTGTCCCTGGTGGTCATCGACAAGCTGCCTTTCGCGCCTCCCGACGATCCGGTTCTCTCCGCCCGCATCGAGCAGATGAACAAGGCCGGGCGCAATGCCTTCATGGAATACCAGCTTCCTCGGGCGGTCATCAACGTCAAGCAGGGAGCCGGGCGCCTGATCCGGGACGAGAGCGACCGGGGCGTGTTGATGATTTGCGATCCACGACTCATATCAAAGCCGTACGGCCGGCGGGTATGGCAAAGTCTGCCGCCAATGAAGCGCACCCGAGAATTGTCCGAAGTGCTGAATTTTTTCGAGAACCGATGAGCGATTTCCGTCCCGACCTCCCCAAGGACTGCCGCGCCGCGGCCAGCCAGCTCAACCGGGAGTGCGCCTGCCTGTCGGTGGATCACACTGCATTGCGGGCCGCCCTGGAGTCCGGCAGCGGCCTTGACTACGACCAGTTGTGCGAGTCCCGCCCCCATCTTTTCTCCGACACGGTGGTCTTCGCCGGGGAGGCGAGCCTGAAGCGCATGGCGGAGATCGTCACCGCCATTGAATCGGTGGTGGCCATGCCGGTCTACCAGGACAAAGTCCTCGGCTGGGCGCCGGCCATCGCCCACCGCCCGGTGGCGGCCCGGGGCGTCTTCCTTGGCTACGACTTCCACCTGGACCTCCAGGGGCCGCGCCTCATCGAGATCAACACCAACGCCGGCGGCGGGCTGCTGAACGCCCGCCTGGCCCGGGCCCAGCGGGCCTGCTGCGGGCCGGTGGCCGCCATGCTGCCCAACGGCACGGCCACGGTGGAGGATGCCTTCGTCGCCATGTTCCGGGAGGAATGGCGGCTCGCCGGGGGAGACAAGCCCCTGGGCTGCATCGCCATCGTCGATGAGACCCCGGGCGAGCAATACCTGGCCCCGGAATTCGAACTCTTCCGCCAGCTTTTCGAGGCCAATGGCATCACGGCCCTGGTGGCCGATCCCGGCGAACTGGCCTGGGACGGGAAGCGCCTCACCTGCCGGGGGCAGGTGGTCGACCTGGTTTACAACCGGCTCACCGACTTCTCCCTGGAGTCTGGCAGCAGTGCCGCCATCCGGGCCGCCTACGAGGCCGACGGCGTGGTAGTTACGCCCCATCCCCGGGCCCATGCCCTGTATGCCGACAAGCGCAATCTGATGCTCCTCTCCGACCAGGCGCAGCTTGCTGCCCTGGGCGTGCCGGAGGAAACCCGGGCCGTCCTGCTGGCCGGCATTCCCCGTACTGTGGCGGTCAAGGCCGAGGACGGCGAACGCTTCTGGCAGGAGCGCAAGCGCTGGTTCTTCAAGCCGGCCGCCGGCTTCGGCAGCCGCGCCGCCTACCGGGGCGACAAGCTCACCAAGCGGGTGTTCGAGGAAATCCTCCAGGGCGGCTACATCGCCCAGGAAATCGTGCCGCCTTCGGAGCGGCGCGTGCAGGTGGCCACCCAGCCCCAGGATATGAAGCTGGACCTGCGCTGCTATGTCTATGCCGGCAACGTCCAGTTGGTGGCCGCCCGGCTGTACCAGGGCCAGACCACCAATTTCCGCACCCCCGGCGGCGGCTTCGCTTCCGTCCTGGCGGTGCCGCGCCACGACCGAAGGGGTACGGCATGAAAGCCTTCGGCATTGCCGGCTATTCCGGCTCCGGCAAGACGACCCTCCTGGAGAAGCTGATTCCCGAACTCACGGGCAGGGGCCTCAAGGTTTCCGTCATCAAGCACGCCCACCACGGCTTCGACATCGACCGCCCCGGCAAGGACTCCTACCGCCACCGGGAGGCGGGCGCCACCGAGGTGCTGATTTCCTGCGGCGAGCGCTGGGCTCTCATGCACGAACTGCGGACGGAAGCGGAGCCCAGCCTGGCGGACCTCCTCGGCCGCCTCGCTCCCTGCGACCTGGTGCTGGTGGAGGGCTTCAAGACCGAGCCCATCCCGAAGCTGGAGGTGTACCGCCCTGCCAACGGCAAGCCGCCCCTCTACCCGGAGCGGAAGGACATCGTGGCGGTGGCGAGCGATGTCCAAGTCGACGGCAGCGTGCCTCGCCTGGATGTGAACGATCCGGCCGCCATCGCCGACTTCATCCTGGATTTTTTGGATTTGTAGGAGCCCCCATGCTCAGTTTCGATCAGGCCCTGGAACAACTCCTTGCCGCTGCGACACCGGTACGGGAAACCCGCATGCTGCCCCTGGAGGCCGCCGCCGGCCGCATCCTGGCCGAGCCGCAGTTTTCCACCGTGGCGGTGCCACCCCTGGATAATTCGGCCATGGACGGCTACGCGGTGCGGGTTGCCGACGTGACGGCCAGCGGCGTCTGCCTGCCGGTGTCCCAGCGCATTCCGGCGGGTACGGTTGGGACAACCCTCCTGCCCGGCACCGCTGCCCGCATCTTCACCGGCGCGCCCATCCCCGCCGGAGCCGATGCC
>JBLNBI010000285.1:0-9500 GCA_050259815.1 Actinomycetota bacterium
GATTGGCAAGCCGATGACTCCGAGTCGTTCCAGCTGCTTACGGGGGATGCAACATCAACAATCAATCGCAACGTTACTGGGAGGTGACTCATGGCATGGCAAGAGCTGTTCGGCACTGATATCGGCCTGTTGAGTGTTTTCACGATCGGCTTCGTGGTTGTGATGGCCGTTTTTCTTGGTAAGTATGTCTCCAACAAGATCGAGGAGGATGCGAAGGGGCAGCACTAATCACCCCCTCGCATGATGTCGGTGCCTATTGGCTTCCGACGCAGAGGCCCCTGTCCGGTTTCCGGCAGGGGCTTATCTTTTGTGTCCTACCTCTCTAAAGGGGCGGCAGATCGGCAGTGTGGAAGCCGAAGTGTCCCTTGGCGCGGTCCTCGAAATAGCGTCGCAGGCAAAGAGCGACGCTTCGGAAGGCGATGTCCTCCCAGGGAATATCTGTTTCGGTCACCAGTGAGGTTTCAAGGCTTTCTTCGCCCGGGGCGAAATCCGGTGTTGCCAAATGGCCGCGGTAGAACAGATGCACCTGGTTGATATGGGCGACATTCACCATGGCGAAGGGCTTTCCCACGATGACCTGGGCACAAGCCTCTTCGAGAGTTTCCCGGGCCGCTGCTTCGGCGGTCGTTTCACCGTTCTCCATGAAGCCGGCGGGCAGCGTCCAGTAGCCGAGGCGGGGTTCAATGGCACGGCGACATAGGAGGATGCGGTCTTCCCAGTTGGCTACACAGCCTACAACGAGACGTGGGTTCTCATAATGAATATGCCCGCAGTGATCGCAGACATGGCGGGGAAGGCTGTCTCCGGCCGGAATGCGCAGGCTGACCGGTGATGCGCATTGGGTGCAGAACTTGATCACGGGTATGGATTGCCAATAGGTGAATTGATCCCAGTTTAACATCGTGGCGCCGAGGCTTGCCCCTGCAGGATGCCTTCACGTATCGAATGCTTTGCGCCCCGTGGATCATCGTGGCTACAATAGCGGCGCTAATAAGGATATCGGCGCCCGCTTGGTGGCGCCGGGCAGGGGGATTCGGATGTTCGTCATTGTCGGGTATGTGGTCATTCTGGGCGCTGTGCTCGGCGGCTTCGCCATGGCAGGCGGCCATTTAGGGTCACTCCTTCAGCCTGTCGAACTCATCATCATCGCCGGCGCCGCTGGCGGCGCATTCTTCGTATCCAACTCGCCGACCAACATCAAGGCGGTCTTCAAGGCGATGCCGAGTTGCCTGAAGGGGTCCCGTTTCAACAAGACCCTCTACATGGACTTGCTGGCCCTTCTTTACGAAATCCTGAGCAAGGTTCGGAAAGAGGGCTTGATGTCCATCGAAGGGGATGTCGAAAATCCCGAATCGAGCCCGATTTTCGGGAAATACCCGGCCATCACCGCAGACCACCATGCCGTCGAGTTCCTTACCGACTATCTGCGCATGATGGTGGGGGGCAATCTCAACGCTTTCGAGATCGAGAATCTGATGGATTCCGAGATGGAGACTCACCATCAGCAGGCCCATGTGCCGGTTGCTGCCCTGGCGCGCGTGGCGGACGGCATGCCCGCGTTCGGTATCGTCGCGGCCGTGATGGGGGTGGTCCACACCATGGAGTCAGTCGGCATTCCCCCTTCGGAACTGGGCAAACTTATTGCCGCGGCCCTGGTGGGTACCTTCCTCGGTATTCTGCTTTCCTACGGCTTTATCGCTCCTCTCAGCACCCTCCTGGAACAGAAGGCGGAAGAGGAGGGCAAGATGTACCAGTGCATGAAGGCTGTTCTGCTTGCATCCATGTCGGGCTACGCGCCTCAGGTTGCGGTCGAATTCGGCCGCAAGGTGCTTTATACCCATCATCGTCCGACCTTCATCGAACTTGAAGAGGACCTCAAGTCCCGCAAGGGCAAGTAACCCGGTTGTCCGAAGCCCTGAACTGAGCCGCCATGAGCGACGATTCCCAGCGTCCAATAATCGTCAAGAAGATCAAGAAGGGTGGCCACGGCCATCACGGCGGGGCCTGGAAGATCGCCTATGCCGACTTCGTGACGGCCATGATGGCCTTCTTCCTCCTCATGTGGCTGCTAGGTTCGACGGCCAAGGGGGATTTTGAGGGCATCGCCGAATACTTCAAGACTCCCCTCAAGGTCGCCCTGCAGGGGGGTACCGGCTCCGGCGACTCTTCCAGCGTCGTCAAGGGCGGTGGCAAGGATTTGACTCGCCAGGCTGGCCAGGTGAAGCGGGGCGATATCGAGAGTGATACCAGGAAATTCGCCCTGAAGGAAACCACCCTCGAATATCAGCGCAAGGAGCGGGAAGCCCTGGAGGACCTGAAGGGGCGGATCGAGCGGGCTATCGGTGAAAACCCACAACTCGCCCAATTCAAGAATCAAATCCTGCTGGATATTTCCGCGGAAGGGCTGCGCATCCAGATCGTGGATGAGCAGAACCGGCCCATGTTCGATTCCAGCAGTGCCGAGCTGAAACCCTACACCAAGGACATCCTCCGGCAGATCGGCAAGACCCTCAATGCCGTTCCCAACCGCATCAGCCTTGCCGGACACACCGATGCCGCCCAGTTTTCCGGCGGCGAGCGAGGATTTTCCAACTGGGAATTGTCCGCCAACCGGGCCAACGCCTCCCGCCGCGAGCTGATCATCGGTGGGATGGAGGAGCCCAAGGTCCTGCGGGTGGTGGGGCTTGCCTCGTCAGTACTGTTCGACAAGAATGATCCCCTGAATCCCGTCAATCGCCGCATCAGCATCATTGTCATGAACAAAAAGACTGAAATGGCGGTGTTGCAGGAGGAAGGTCCGGAAACCGATATCGGAACACAGGACAAGGCGACCCCGGAAAACCTTAAATTACCCGTCAGCGGCAAGGCACCGGCCGGATAAGCATCGACTGAGAGCCTTAGGGGGCGGACTCGTGAGGGGACAATGAGCGGCAGTATGACACCGCGGTGGGTAGGGCTGGGCTGGTCTGCGACGACTGTTATGGTCGTTCTGGCCATTGAGCCGGCTGCCCGCAGTGCCACCGTGGTTGTCGGTTTCGGCCTGGTGGTGGCTGGCTGGCTTATCGTGCCGCTTTTACTTTCCCGAAACGACGCCATGCCGTCCGAAGCTCGTGCCGGGGATGTCCCGAATTCAACGGCTCTCGGCCGCAGCCAGCAATCCGTCCAGCGGGCGGCCCCGGATATGACCTTCGCCTTGACCTCCAAGGACAGTGTCGAAAAGGCCTTGGCCGGTATCGAAGCCATGAACGAGCGGACCGGCGCCACCGTCGCCGAACTCAACCAGATCGCCGAGCAGGTCGGGCAGTCCGTCAACCAGGCCATCGTTTCGCTCCAGTTCCAGGATATGGTGACCCAGCTTCTGGACCATGTGACCGAGCGCCTGCGTGTGATGGCGGAACTGACGGGGGATGGGCAGGCAATCGCCGCCCTGGGTGACGTCGCGAATCCGCAGACAGCCGACCGAACCCTGGATGCCCTACGGGATTATGCGGATGGGCTCGTACGTCGGCTCGTCGAGTTCAACAGGAATACCAATGCAAACCCGGTTCGACAGGCGCAATATGCCAGTGGCGACGTTGAACTGTTCTGATTCATAAAGAGGAAAACATGGCTAAGACCATTCTTGCAGTCGACGATTCCGCCTCCATCCGCCAGATGGTGTCCTTTACGCTCAAGAGCGCGGGCTATGAGGTGGTGGAGGCGGTGGATGGGATGGACGGTCTGGAAAAGGCCAAGACCAAGAGCATCAATCTGGTCCTCACCGACCAGAACATGCCCCGCATGGATGGGCTGTCCCTGATCAAGAGCCTGCGTGCCATGCCCCAGTACGCGGCAGTGCCCATCCTCATGCTGACCACCGAATCCTCCGACGCCATGAAGACCCAGGGGCGGGCAGCGGGGGCCACCGGCTGGCTGGTCAAGCCGTTCGACCCGCAGAAGCTCATCGAAGTCGTGCGCAAGGTCATCGGCTGAGGCCGGTATCCATGTGCCAAGGGAGCGGCCCATCAAAGCCTTGCATCGGAAGCCGGCCGGCTGTGGCCCGCGCCAAGGGGAGATAGCATGGCTATCGACATGACTCAGTTCTACCAGGTGTTCTTCGAGGAATCGGCGGAACACCTGGCGGAGATGGAATCCCTACTGCTCGATCTGGACGTGGATAACCCCGATCCGGAACAGCTGAACGCCATATTCCGGGCAGCGCACTCCATCAAGGGGAGTGCCGGCACCTTTGGTTTTACCGATCTGGCCGAGACGACCCACATCCTGGAAAACCTGCTGGACCAAATCCGTAAGCAGGAGCTTGCCCTCCGGGCGGATATGGTGGATGCCTTCCTCGAGGCCGGCGACGTTCTCAAGTCCATGTTGGCGGCCCATCAGGGCCAGGGACAGGCTGATCCGTTGGCCGTCGAGAGCGTGCGGGACCGCCTGCGGCAGTTGTCGGGTGCGGCGGTTGAACCGCCTGCGGCGCGGGGGTCCGCAGTCCAGGGGGCCATGACTGAACCAGCCGCCAGCAGCCGGCGGTTCGATATCCAGTTCGTGCCCACTGCCGCGGCGGCGACCGGAAAGGGAGTCGAGCATTTCATCGAAGACCTGGGAGCCCTGGGGGCGGTGGAGGTTGTTTGCCGCCCGGATGGGGCGCCCGACGGCATCGGCCTTTGGCAGCTCAAACTGACGACGGCGGCGGATCGGGACGCCTTTTCGGAGCAGCTGGATTTCATCGCCGACAGCGGCGCCTGGCGCATTACCGAGGACAAGTCGGTAATGCCCGATGGCCAGGAGGCCTTCGGTTTCTTCAGCGACTCGCCGGGTGTGCCCGAGGACGAACAGGGGTACGGGTTCTTTGAGCCGCTGCCCGCTACGCCTGCAGCGCAGTCTGCCCAGGACGAAAGCTACGGCTTCTTCGAGCCCTTGCCCGCGCCAGTCGGCGAGCCTGCGGTGATTGAGAGCGAGGGTTACGGCTTTTTCGAGCCCTTGCCGTCCCCTCCTGCCGCCGAGCCGTCACCGGTGGTGGAGGAGGGGGAGGGCTATGGCTTCTTCGCCCCGCTTCCCGCTCCCGTACCGGCTCCCGCCCCGGCGGCGGTCAAGGCGGCCGTGGAACCGATTCCCGCCAAACCGCCCGCCAAACCCGCCAAATCCAGTGCTCCCACGGCCGGGGCCGGCGACTCGTCCATCCGGGTCAGCGTGGAAAAGGTGGACCAGCTCATCAATCTGGTCGGCGAACTGGTGATCACCCAGGCCATGCTGTTGCAGACGGCCATGAAGATGCAGGATGCGGCGCCGGAACGCCTGCTCACCGGCCTGACCCAGCTCGAGCGCAATACCCGGGATCTGCAGGAATCAGTCATGTCCATCCGGATGCTGCCGATTTCCTTCGTGTTCTCCCGCTTTCCACGGGTGGTCCGGGACCTTTCCGCCAAGCTCGGCAAGCAGGTGGAGCTGAAGACTTCCGGGGAAACCACGGAACTGGACAAGGGCCTCATCGAGCGCATCGCCGATCCGCTCACCCACCTCATCCGCAATAGCCTGGACCACGGCATCGAGCTGCCGGAGCAGCGGGTCGCCGCCGGCAAGAGCCCGGTCGGGACCATCACCCTCAAGGCCTACCACCAGGGCGGCAATATCGTCATCGAGGTGGGCGACGACGGCGCAGGCCTCAATCGCCAGAAAATCCTTGCCAAGGCCCGGGAAAAGGGGCTTTCCGTGTCGGAGCAGATGACCGACCAGGAAGTCTTCGGGCTCATATTCGAAGCGGGATTCTCCACGGCAGAGCAGGTGACCGACGTCTCCGGCCGGGGGGTCGGCATGGACGTGGTCCGTAAGAACATCAACGCCATGGGCGGCCGGGTGGAAATCGAATCCATGGCCGGCATCGGCACCCGCATGACCGTACGCCTGCCGCTCACCCTGGCCATCCTGGATGGCATGTCCGTGGCGGTGGGGGACCAGACCTACATCCTGCCCCTGTCTTCGGTGGTGGAATCCCTCCAGCCCCGGGCCGAGGACATCAAGACCCTTTCCAACCAGGCGCGGGTCGTCCAGGTGCGGGGAGAATACCTGCCGGTGGTCGTCCTGCACGAGCTTTTCGGGCTGCAATCCTGCTGGAGCAGCTTTACCCAGGGCATCATGGTGGTGCTCGACGCCGATGGCGCCAAGGCGGCCCTGTTCGTGGATGCCCTGGTCGGCCAGCACCAGGTGGTGATCAAGAGCCTGGAGGCCAATTACCGGCGGGTGCAGGGCGTTTCCGGCGCAACCATCATGGGCGATGGCCACGTCGCCCTGATCCTGGACGTGCCGGCCATCGCCGGCCTGGCCCGGACCACTATGCAGAAGGCCGCCTGACGGCCGAGGAGAAAGAATGACGGATACGACGACCCACGCCGGCGCCCCCGTGGCGGACGAGGACCTGGTTGCCCACGAGTTCCTGACCTTTACCCTGGGAACCGAGGAGTACGCCATCGATATCCTCAAGGTCCAGGAAATCCGCGGCTACGAGCAGCCTACCCTGATTGCCAATGCGCCCCGCTTCATCAAGGGGGTGATCAACCTGCGGGGCATCATCGTCCCGATCATCGACCTGCGGATCAAATTCAACCTGGGCATTGTGGAGTACACCCCTTTCACCGTGGTGATCATCCTCAACGTTGCCGGCCGGGTGATCGGCATCGTGGTGGATAGCGTTTCCGACGTCATTTCCATGACCAGCGCCCAGATCCGTCCGGCGCCGGATTTTTCCGCCAGTTTCGATACCCGTTACATCCTGGGCCTGGCGACCGTCGAGCAGCGCATGATGATCGTCACCGACATAGAACGACTGATGACCAGTGCCGACATGGAGTTGATCGACTCCGCCGCCGAGCACTGAGGGCAAACAACATGGGCATTCGTTGCCAGATGCACCAACAGAGGAGCGACAATTGAAAAATAACCAGCCGGTCACCAATGTCGAGGTGCCCTTGGTCGCTGACACGATGATCGTGTCCAAGACCGACCTCAAGGGACAGATCACCTACGTCAACAAGGATTTCCTGGAGATATCCGGCTTCAGCGAAAGCGAGCTGATCGGGCAGCCCCACAACATCGTCCGCCATCCGGACATGCCGCCCGCCGCCTTCAAGGATCTCTGGGATACCGTCAAGGACGGCCGCCCTTGGAACGGGCTGGTCAAGAACCGCTGCAAGAACGGCGATTTCTACTGGGTGGATGCGACCGTCACTCCCCTCAAGGAGAACGGCCAGGTCATCGGCTACATGTCCCTGCGGCGCCGGCCCGAGCGGGCCAAGGTGGAGGCGGCGGAAGCGCTCTACCGGGAAATCAACGCCGGCCGCGCTACCCTGGCCCGCAAGTCCGGTTTCTTTGCCCGCTTGAGTCTCGGCAACAAAGTTACCTTGGCGGCCGCGGCAGTCATTGCCGGCACCATGACCCTGGCGTCCATGGTGGTCGGCCTGCGTACCCAGACCTTGCTGGAAGAGCAGTCGATCCGGGTTGTGTCCGAACAGATGGCGGTGGTGCGCAACATCGTCGAGGTTGCGGCTTCCCAGCTCAACCAGGAGGCCCTTCGCCTCAACCGCCTGTTCGCGTCCCAGTTCCCGGCCGGATTCGCGGTGGATGGCCCCGCCAGTGGAGCGGAGACTGTCCTCAAGCACGGCGGCAAGGTCCTGAACGGCCAGTTTGCCGAGGTGGATAGCTTTACCGCCGCCAGCCACGCCGTGGCGACCCTCTTCGTGCGCAGCGGCGACGACTTCTATCGCATCTCCACCTCCCTCAAGAAGGAAGACGGCCAGCGCGCCGTCGGCACTGCCCTGGACCACAGCCATCCCGCCTATGCCAAGCTCCTCGCTGGTTCCGGCTATGTAGGCAAGGCGGTCCTCTTCGGACGCGATGCCTACACCAGCTATTCGCCCATCAAGAACGCCACCGGCCAGGTGATCGGAGCAACTTTCATCGGCCTCGACTTCACCGAGCAGCTGAAAACCCTCAAGGACAAGCTGCGCTCCATCAAGATTGGCGAGACCGGCTACGTCTATGTGCTGGACGCCAAGGAGGGGCCGGACTACGGCAAGCTGGTGGTGCATCCGGCCAAGGAAGGAACCAATCTCCTGGCTGCCAAGGACGAGCGGGGCCGGGAGTTCATCAAGGAATTGCTGGACAACAAGGGCGGTACGCTGCGTTATTTCTGGAAGAATCCGGAAGCGGGCGAGACCGATGCCCGGGAGAAGCTGGTGGTGGGCGAACTGTTCCCCGAGT
The DNA here is from genome assembly GCA_050259815.1 of Actinomycetota bacterium. Classification (GTDB taxonomy): domain Bacteria; phylum Pseudomonadota; class Gammaproteobacteria; order Burkholderiales; family Rhodocyclaceae; genus JAGTRP01. The sequence goes on from JBLNBI010000285.1 coordinate 8,245, forward strand.
GGAACTGGATGATCGCAGGCGGCCCGTACCTGGACGAATCCCAAAAGGACATCCGCACCATCATGGGCATGAATATCCTTTCCGCCCTGTTCGCCATGTCCTTCATGGCCCTCGTGCTCTTCTGGCTGATCCGCCGCATGGTGTCGCGGCCGGTGCATGACGTGAACCAGGTCCTCGACGAGATCGCCCAAGGCAATTACGCCGCCCGTACCGGCATCGACCTGCAGCGGCCCGATGAGATCGGGCACCTGGTCCGGGCCGTCACCGTCATGCAGACCCGCATGGGCTTCGAGGTGGCGGAAACCCGCAGGGTCGCCGACGAGAGCCTGCGCCTCAAGATCGGCCTGGACAACGTGGCGACCAATGTCATGCTGGCCGATGCCCGCTTCGACATCATCTACATGAACCAGTCCCTGGTGAAGATGTTCGAGGTGGCGGAGGGGGATATCCGCAAGGCCCTGCCGACTTTCGATCGCCAGAGGCTGATCGGTTCCAATATCGACCTCTTCCATCGCAACCCTGCGCACCAGCGGGAACTGCTGTCCCGGCTCAATGGCACCCATCGGGCCGAGATCAAGCTGGGTGGGCGGACCTTCAGCCTGACAGTGACTCCGGTGGTGGACCTTAAGGGTTCCCGCCTGGGCTACGCCGTGGAATGGCGCGACCGTACCGACGAGGTGAAGATCGAAGGCGAAATCGCCGACATCATTGAAGCGGCCGAGCGGGGCAACCTCGAGACCCGGCTGGACGTGGAAGGGCTGGAAGGCTTCTTCCTGCGCATCGGCACGGGCATCAATGGCCTCCTGGAAAGCAACGGCCGGGTCATGAGCGACCTGGGCGACGCCTTCCGCCGCCTGGCCCAGGGTGACCTGACGGCCACCGTGGAACAGCGCTACGTCGGCGCCCTGGCCGAGACCGTGGATAACGCCAACCGCACCATCGAGAGCCTGCGGGGCATCATTGAAGCGATCAAGGTAGCGACGGACGCGATCAACACGGCGGCGAAGGAGATCGCGTCGGGGAACCACGACCTCTCCAGCCGGACGGAAGAGCAGGCCTCGAGCCTGGAAGAGACGGCCTCCAGCATGGAAGAGCTGACCAGCACGGTGAAGCAGAACGCCGACAACGCCCGGCAGGCCAACGAGCTGGCGGGGACCGCCGAGCAGGTGGCGGTGAAGGGCGGGGAAGTGGTGGGCCAGGTGGTGCAGACCATGGGGGCCATCCACCAGTCGAGCAGCAAGATTGCGGACATCATC
>JBLNBI010000286.1:0-4926 GCA_050259815.1 Actinomycetota bacterium
AGCTTCTCCACCACCTTCTCAATGCCGGTGATGGCCACATGGACCTTGGGGGCAGTGGTGGATAGGCGGCCGTTGCCCTCGTTTTCCACCAGGCACAGGGTGCCTGTTTCCGCCACGGCGAAATTGACCCCGGAGAGGCCGATGTCCGCTTCCAGGAATTTCTGGCGCAGGACCTTGCGGCCGATCTGGATCAGGGTGTCCACATCCTCGGTGTAGGCGACGCCGGGCAGCTTTTCCTCGAACAGCTTGGCGATCTGCTGCTTGGTCTTGTGGATGGCCGGCATGATGATGTGGGAGGGCTTCTCACCGGCCAGCTGGAGGATGTATTCCCCCATGTCGGTCTCGATGGCCTCGACCCCGGCCGCGTCGGCGGCGTGGTTGAACTCGATTTCCTCGCTCACCATGGACTTGCCCTTCACCATCCGCCGGGCGCCGTGCTTCTTGCAGATGGCGAGGATGATGGCATTGGCCTGCTCGGGCGTTTCCGCCCAATGGACGTGGACGCCGTTCCGGGTGAGATTTTCTTCCAGCTGGGTCAGGAGCCGGGGCAGGTTGTCCAGGCTGTACTGGCGGATCTGCTCGCCCAGGCGGCGCAGGCTTTCCAGTTCCACCGGGTCAGGGAACTGGGCGGCGCGCTTGGCCATGAGGAAGTCCATGGCCCCCCGGAAACTCTTCTGGAGGAATTCGTTTTCGACGACGGCCTTGGAGCGTTCCCGGAAGCCGACGGTGGGCATGAAGTGGAGGGGTTGCGGGGTCATGCTTCCTCCCTGAGCAGGACGACCAGTTCCTTGGGGCCGTGGGCGCCGTAGGCCAGGGTCTGCTGGATGTCGGCGGTCTTGGACGGGCTGGAGATGAGGAGCGCGTTGGTGGGCATGCCGTCGGCCCAGCCTTCGCTCTGCATGGCGTCGAAGAAGGTGGCGTGGATGGTGGAGGCATCCACCAGGACGATATGGACCGGCGGCACCAGGGACATGAGCCGGGGCTCGTGGGCGTCCGGCCACAGGATGAGGGTGCCGGTCTCGGCGATGGCGCCCCGGGCGGCGGTGAGGCTCGCCTGGATGTCGTTGAACAGCTCGGCCTTCCATTCCTCTACGGGGCGGTCGTAGGACAGGCAATCGACGTTGGTGTTGGCCAGCCCTTCCCGGGCGGCAGCGCCATGGCGGGTGGCGGGGGCCAGCAGCAGGTTGCCGAGGCCCTTGGCGGTGAGGACTTCGAAAAGCTTCTGCACCCAGTCGCCGTGGTGTACCCGATGGACCTCGGCCCGGGCGGTTTCCATCATGGAAGCGAAGCGGGCGGTGCGTTCGTGGGCGGCTTCGTTGCGGGCCCGGGCGGCGTACCAGGCCTCCGGCGCAGGGGCGGGGTAGAGGCCCTTGGTCTGGGCAGCGGCCAGGCGCTGGAAAATTCGGTCGCGGGCGTTCATTTCACTGCTCCGGTGCGTTTCAGGAGAAAAGTGGCGATGTGCTCGCCGGGCAGGCTGGGGGTCTTGCGGCCTTCCTGCTGGTCCTGCCAGGCGGCGTGGCCGAGGATGTTCATGAGGCAGCCGCAATCGGCGCTGACCACCTTCTCGGCGCCGGTAGCCTTGAGGGCTGCCACCTTGTCCTTGACCATGGCGCCGGAGATTTCCGGGTGGCGCACGGAGAAGGTGCCGCCGAAACCGCAGCATTCGGATTCATGGTCCTGCTGGAGGACGGTGACCTGACCCAGCTTGTCGAGGAGCGCCCGGCCGGTGAGGTGGACGCCCATTTCCCGGCGGGCGGAGCACGAGGTATGCAGCACCACCTTGGCCGGGGCGCCCAGGTCCTTGGGCTCGTAGCCAAGGACATGGACCAGGAAGTCGGTGAATTCGTAGATGCGGGAGGAAAGCTCCTCTGCCTTGGCCTTGGTTGCCGGCTCGTCGGCGAAGAGAGTAGGGTAGTGGTGCTTCATCATGCCGGCGCAGGAACCGGAAGGGACCACCACCGGCCAGGGCTCCGGGAATAGTTCGATCTGCTTGCGGGCGACCTTGCGGGCTTCATCGGGGAAGCCGCTGGTGTAGGCCGATTGGCCGCAGCAGGTCTGGTCTTCCGGGAAGTGGACCGTCAGGCCCTCCCGTTCCAGGAGACGGATTGCATCCAGGCCGGCGCCGGGATAGAACTGATCCACCACGCAGGTGGCGAAGAAATAGACGTCCTTGGGACGACCTTGGCGGTCCTCGGGATTGATCATCGTGTCTCCTGGATGATTGTTCTAAATAATTCGACGGTAAATTGGTAAAACCAATTATTTCCGAAGACTGAAATCTAAGGTATTACCTGGGCTCAGTCAATGGTGATAGGGAAAACCCCAACCTTGCGCCGGGCATAAAAACCCGGTTAAAATTTCGTGGTCTTACCAATCGAAGGTTTCAGCCCTCCATGTCCACGGTCAAGCTTCAGGTCCCCCGTATTTCCGATGCCATTGCTTCGTCTCTGGAGCGTCGCATCCTGGAGGGTTCGCTGAAGCCCGGCGACCGGCTGCCCCCCGAGCGGGAACTGGCGGCGGAACTGGGCGTTTCCCGGCCATCCCTGCGGGAGGCTATCCAGAAGCTCGCTTCCAAGGGCATGGTCCAGAGCCGCCAGGGCGGTGGTACCTATGTGACCGACCGGCTGGAATCCACTTTCTTCGATCCCTGGCAGGACATGATGGGCGCCCACCCCAACCTGCGGGAGGATCTGCTGGAATTCCGCCGCATGCTGGAAGGGCAGGCGGCCGAATGGGCTGCCGAGCGCGCCACCGAGGCCGACCTGGAGCGCCTCGCCCGGACCTACGAGGCCCTGAGCCGTACCTACGACAACGACGCCGACCTGGAGAAGCGCTCCGATTGCGACATCGCCTTCCATCAGGCGATCTCGGAGGCTTCCCACAACGCCCTCATCGGCCATCTGGTATCGGCCATGCTGCGCCTCATGCACGACAACATCCGCCTCAACCTGGGCGAGTTGCGGGCCGTGCCGGGGGCCGGTGATCTGCTGAAGAACCAGCATAAGGCCCTGTTCGAGGCCATCCGGGACAAGAAGCCTGCGGCCGCCCGCTCCGCGGCCCAGACCCATATCGATTTCGTCCAGGAAACCCTGGCCCAATCCCTGCGCTCGGCGGCACGGCGGGAAACCGCTGCCCGCCGCCTGGGCGCCGATTTTTCCAATACTCCAACCATTGACTGACACGGAAAGGAACAGGCATGGAGTCTTACGTCATCCCCTTTGAACAGTTGCGCATGACCGATGTAGAACAGGTCGGCGGCAAGAACGCCTCCCTGGGCGAAATGATCAGCCAGCTGGCGGGATCCGGCGTGCGCGTCCCCGGCGGTTTCGCCACCACTGCCAAGGCCTACCGGGATTTCCTGGCCCAGAGCGGCCTTGATGCCCGCATCGCCGGCCTCCTGGAAAACCTGGATGTGGACGATGTCAATGCCCTGGCCGAGTGTGGCAAGACCATCCGCCAGTGGATTGTCGATACCCCGTTCCCGACCCAGCTGACGGTTGAAATTACTTCGCAGTATCAGCGCCTTGTCGCCGATTCTTCAAGTGATATGTCGTTTGCCGTCCGCTCCTCCGCCACCGCCGAGGATCTGCCGGACGCTTCCTTCGCCGGCCAGCAGGAGACCTTCATGAACATCGTCGGCCTGGAAAACATCCTCCACGCCATCAAGGAGGTGTTCGCCTCCCTGTACAACGACCGCGCCATTTCCTACCGGGTGCACAAGGGCTTCATCCACGCCGACGTGGCCCTGTCCGCGGGCGTTCAGCGCATGGTCCGCTCCGACAAGGGCGCGGCCGGCGTGATGTTCACCTTGGATACCGAATCCGGCTACCGCGACGCCGTCTTCGTCACCTCCAGCTACGGCCTGGGCGAAACCGTCGTCCAGGGCGCCGTGAACCCGGACGAGTTCTATGTCCACAAGCCCATGCTGGCCGCCGGCAAGCATGCCGTGGTGCGCCGCAACCTGGGCTCCAAGATGCTCAAGATGACCTTTGCCGCCGAGAAGGTCGCCGGCAAGTCCACCATTACCGAGGATGTGGAAGAGTCCCTGCGCCACCAGTTCTCCATCACCGATGCCGAAGTGATGGAGCTGGCCCGCTACGCCGTCATCATCGAGAAGCACTACCAGCGCCCCATGGACATCGAGTGGGGCCGGGACGGCATCGACGGCAAGCTCTACATCCTCCAGGCCCGTCCGGAGACCGTGAAGTCCCAGTCCGGCGCCGGCCATATCGAGAAGTTCAAGCTCAAGCAGTTCTCCAAGGTGCTCGCCTCCGGCCGCGCCATCGGCCAGAAGATCGGCATCGGCCCGGTCCGCATCGTCCATGACCCGAAGGAAATGGATAAGGTTCGCCCCGGCGACGTGCTGGTGGCCGACATGACCGACCCGAACTGGGAGCCGGTGATGAAGCGGGCTTCCGCCATCGTCACCAATCGGGGTGGCCGTACCTGCCACGCCGCCATCATCGCGCGGGAGTTGGGTATTCCGGCCATCGTCGGTTGCGGCGACGCCACCGAGACCCTTTCCGAAGGCGATACCGTTACCGTTTCCTGCACCGAGGGCGATACCGGCCATGTCTATCGCGGCCGCCTGGACTACGAAGTGATCAGCCGCGACATCTCCGCCATGCCGGACGTGCCCGTCAAGGTCATGATGAACGTCGGCAACCCGGAACTGGCCTTCGAATTCGCCCAGCTTCCCAATGCCGGCGTCGGTCTGGCCCGGGTGGAATTCATCATCAACAACGTCATCGGCATCCACCCCAAGGCCATCCTGGATGTGGAGCGCCTGCCGGCGTCCAAGCGCGAGGAAATCAAGCGCCGGGCCCGGGGCTACGCCACGCCCAAGGACTTCTTCGTCGAGAAGCTGGTCGAGGGCGTCTCCACCATCGCCGCCGCCTTCTGGCCCAACCCGGTGATCGTGCGCCT